>QNAH01000067.1 GCA_003641425.1 Candidatus Zixiibacteriota bacterium | reverse complement strand
TCGGCGCCGGAACATCGGGCCGTCTGGGTGTAATCGATGCCGCCGAATGTCCGCCGACATTCGGTATCGATCCGTCACAGGTGGTCGGGCTGATTTCGGGCGGTCATGAAACGCTGGTCTTGTCTAAAGAGGGAGCCGAGGATCACACTGACTGGGCGATCGAAGACCTGGATAAAGTAAACTTGACCGAGAACGATTTTGTTATCGGTATCGCCGCTTCGGTCCGGACACCATACACCACGGCAGGGGTGGAACATGCTCGCTCCCGCGGGTGTCGCACGGCGCTGATCGTCTGCAACAAGGTCGAAAATCCGGATATAGAACCCGATATTCTGATCGAGCTTCCGGTCGGCCCGGAAGCCATTACCGGATCGACACGGATGAAATCGGGGACGGCTCAGAAAATGACGCTGAACATGATCACCACGACAGCCATGGTTTTGATCGGCAAGACCTACGGCAACCTGATGATCGATCTGCAGGCGCGCTCGGAAAAGCTGGAATCGCGTTCGCGAAAAATACTCATGGATTTTCTTGAGATCAGCTTTGACAAGGCGGATGAATTGCTGAAAAGCGCCGGCGGTTCGGTCAAGACGGCAATCGTGATGCACAAGTTATCGGTTTCCAAAAGCGAGGCCGAGGAAAGACTCCGGGCGGCGGACGGTTTTCTCAAGCGGATAATTTAGACGGTCATTATTTCATGGGCTTCCAATATCGGCGGCTGTCCCGACGTTTTAAAACTAAAAGGGAGAATAAACATGGATGCATTGAAATTTCGCTTTTCTATATTTACTATTACCATAATTGTTTTTTTATGGGGCGCCAGCATGGGACAACAAGAAGAGGATTCAGCCCGGGCGGAAATATTCGAAAATGTCAAATCACTAATCGAAAACCAGGATTTTTTCCGGGCGGTGGCGTTTATTCAGGGCTTGGGCGAACCGGATGAAGTGGCCAAAGCTTACGAAAATCTCGTTCTCGATTTTTACTGGAAAAAGAAATCTGTAGCCGATATGAGCGCTTTTGCCCGTTCGGGTCTGCAGTATTGCCTAACCGAGGCGGAAGCGCTGGGCCGGGACGATCCGGAACTTGCCAAAAAATTGAAGGTGTCGGCCAGACGTATCTCATACAACCTGGCATCGTTTACCTGGCCCGGCTGGGATGAAAAGGGGATTGTCATCACCGCCTCGGATATTGCGATCGGTCTCGATGCCGCCCGGCTTAATGTCCGCCTGGTGGATGAATTAAATGAGGGCGACACGCCTCATTCGATTGCCTGCTGGGGGCTGGGCGCCCAGTTGATCGCAGTGCAGGAATATGATAAGGCGCTGGAGGAGTTCAAAAAATCAAAAGAATATGCCCGTAATGCCGCCGATGAACTGAGTGAGCTTTTAGCCGATGGCTACATCGGGATTACAATGATAATCTCCGGAGATGAATCCGGCCAGGATATTCTCGGCGAGGCAATTAAAAGGCTGAATGATATCGGTTCCGAGGATGCTCTTTATTTCGTGGAGCAGTTCAATACGGTGATGAATGTCTTTATCAAGTAGCGGGTCAGATCATAAATGACACCGGTTTGTGCCGTCTTTTGATCATCCGATCGATCAGAGCGATCACAGCCAGGACCAGGGCGACGGCAAATACCAGAGTAAGATCAAGATCGATGCCGCTGATATATTCTTTATAGCGGGAAACAAATGACGGTTCCGTGATATTGGCGGGGCTGAACAGGGCGATTATATTTTTCGCAACCGATGAGCCTGTGAAATATATGGTCGATGCAATACCCAGGATAAAGACGGCGGCGGCTGACATCCAGGCAATAAGCCGGGAGGGTTCCTCGACCGGAACATCCTGCGTATCCGGCTTGATTGCCGACAATACAGCATCGGTAAAACCGGGGGACAGAGCCGGAATATGGTCGGTATTGAGTTGACCGGCAATAATCTGATAGTTTTCCAGGTTCGATCGGCACTGCCCGCAGATATCAAGATGTGCCCTGATCTTTTCCCTGTCACTGTCCGGATGATTATCGAGATAACCCTGAATCTCATCATCGGTTAAATGTCTCACTGCCGCAATTCCTCCTCGCCGTATTTAAGCATCAATCTGTCTCTTAACAGTCGTCTTGCCCGAAAAAGATAATTTTTTACCGTTCCTTCAGGCATTGACATAATGTCGCCGATCTCGGCATAACTCATCTCATCGAGATGATACAGGGTAATAATAGCCCGAAACTTCACCGGGAGTAAGCCGATTTCTTTTTGTAGAAGATTAGATATATCAGACTTGTAAAGCTGTTGTTCCGGTGTAATCGAGCCGCCGGGCATATTTGAGATGGTCTCGTCGAATTCTTCGTCAATAAACGGGATATTATTCTTGTTCAGGTAATCGATACAGCAGTTATAGGCGATCCGGGCGATCCATGTCGACAGCCTTGAATCGTGTCTGAAGCCGGCCAGGTTCTGATAGACTCTCATAAAAATATCCTGACAAATATCTTCTCTGTCGCCCGGGTTGCTTACCATCCGAAAAGCAATATGATTGACCAGCCTTTGATATTCATCTACAAGCAGTCTAAAGGCCCGTTTATCACCGGCGACTATTTTTCGGACTATTGACGTCTTATCGTCCACATCATTTTCCTATTCAATAAGACTGTATCCGGAATAAAATGTTGCTGAATTTTCAAAGATTAAGCTGCAACATTTTAAAGTTAGACCGGTCTAATCTGTTGGACAAGAGAGAAACGATCATTTTTAATAAAAGGAGCGCAAAATGAGCCCGATGGAAAGACTAATCGACATTTTGCCGGTATTTATCATTTTTCCGGTAATATTTATGATAACACGAGCCTTTCTGGATCATTACACCCGCAAACGCCTGATCGAAAAAGGCCTTGTCGGAGATGAAGTTAAGAAATTTTTTGAAAACGGAGCCGACCGCTATGTGTCATCTTCGCTGAAATGGGGCATTGTTCTGACCTTTATCGGCATCTCAGTCGTGGTTATGCGCCTTTCATCTGATTATATATCATCGGAAATGGCTATCGGGATTATGCTTATAGCGGCCGGGCTGGGATTATTACTGTATTATTTTCTCGCCCAGTTTAATATCGCCAACCGGCGGAAACAGTTCCCCCCCGATAGACAGGATTAGTCTTAATAAATCATAATTCAGGCTTCCCGGCCCCGGCTGTTTATCAGCCGGGGCTCTTTCTTTTTGGCCCGGTAATGACAGCTAAGCTGTTAATTTTTATATATTTCTGACGATAATTAGATAAATCGGGAAATTCCCGAATTGTTTTTTTGTTGGATATATGACTAAAATTAATACAAATAAAATTCTCGATAATATCAAGGGCCTGGAAAAATTTCCGCACGATTCGTTGGCCATCCTTGAAAACATTTCGGAACATATTGTTATCTATGACAGTAATATGGTCATTATTTGGGCCAATAAGGCTGCCGGGGATTCGGTTAATCTGGAGAGCAGCGAACTTATTGGCAGGCGCTGTTATCAGATATGGCATCAGAGTGATCAGCCTTGCCCGAATTGCCCCGTAGTACGCGCGTTTAAATCAGGCGAATCTCAACAAAGCGAAATCGAGACTCCCGACGGCAGAATTTGGAACATTCACAGTCACCCGGTGCGTGATGCCGACGGAAAAATCGTTGGTGTCGTGGAACTAACTCAGGAAATCACGCTTCGAAAAAAGGCCGAACGTGCTCTGGCCGAAAGCGAAAAAAGCTATCGAAGTCTTTTTGAGTCGTCGCTTGTCGGATGGTGGCGCACCAGGATCGAAGACGGCCTGTTTTTGAAAGCGAACCCGGCCGCGGTCAAAGTTCTCGGTTTTGAACATGAGAGCGACCTGATAAATAAACATACCGCCGCCGAGTTCTACCCGGCTGAAGAAAGAAATGAGCTTACCGCATTGCTGGCGAAATCTGGCGAGGTCGATGGTTTCGAAGCTCATTTCACGGTGAAAAACGGTGTACAGAAAACAGTTCTTCTTTCGGCCAAAATATTTCCCGAGAAAGGGTATATCGAGGGCAGTGTGGTCGACATAACCGGGCAAGAAAAAGCGCTCGAGGCTCTTGGCAAGGCCGTTCAAAAACATGATGAATTGTATGACAATCTTCGTGATGGAGCCGTCACCGTAGATATGAACGGGCGCATTATCGAATGCAACAAGGCTTTTCGAAATATGCTCGGTTATACGATGGAAGAGATCTTCAAACTGACCTACAACGATATCACGCCCGAAAAATGGCACGCATTCGAGGCCGGTATTGTCGAACAGCAGGTTTTGACCCGTGGTTTTTCGGACAATTATGAAAAAGAATATCGCCGCAAGGACGGCAGCATTTTCCCCGTTGAATTGAGAACCTACCTTATAAAAGACAGGGACGGCGCCCCGTCGGGAATGTGGGCCTTTGTTCGTGATATCACCGAGCGCAAACGCTCTGAGGATTTGCTTCAGGAATCGCAACAGATGCTGAAATTGGTCCTCGATTCCATCCCGGTCAGGGTTTTCTGGAAAGATAAAAATTCCGTCTACCTGGGATGCAATAAAGTCTTTGCGAAGGATGCCGGTGTTGAATCACCTGAAGATATTGTCGGCAAAACCGATTATGATCTTGCCTGGAAAAAAGAGGAAGCTGATTTATATCGCAAGTACGACGCGGCGGTTATCAGCTCGGATCAACCCCAATACCACATCATAGAGCCGCAGCTTCATTCAAACGGAACCGAGGCCTGGCTCGATACCAATAAAATCCCGCTTCATGATTCCAGTGGTGCGGTGGTCGGGGTGCTCGGGACTTATGAGGATATTACCGAACGAAAGAGAGCGGATGAATTCCTCAAGAGATCCGAACGCAGGTATCGCAGCCTGGTCGAGACAATAACCGAGGGCATGAGTATTGTCGATTTCGACGAAAATATTCTCTTTGCCAATTCGGCGGCATGCAATATTTTAGGATATTCGCGTGAAGAACTGATCGGAATGAATCTCAGGCAACTCATCATCCCCGAGGATATAAATAAAATTCTTTCGGAAACGGAAAATCGGAAGAAGGGTATTACCAGCAGATATGATTTTTCAATTAAACGCAAGGATGGTATGGTTCGAGATATTCATATCTCGGTAACCCCATATCAAGATATCGATGGGAATATCAAGGGAGCCATAGGTCTTTTCTCCGATATCACCAACCGAAATAGGGAAAAGAGCGAGAAGATTAAACTCAAGGAGCAGCTCGATCGGGCTCAACGCATGGAATCATTGGGGATTCTGGCTGGAGGTGTGGCGCATGATTTGAATAATATCTTAGGTCCCTTGGTGGCCTATCCCGAAATGATCTTAATGAAGCTTCCCCAGGATTCACCCGCCCGGAGACAGGTGGAACTGCTCGGCAAATCGGCCCGTGATGCCGCCGATGTTATCCAGGATTTGCTGACACTGGCCCGCCGCGGGAGATATGAGATGATACCGACCGATATCAACGAGGTCATAAAATCCTATCTCAATTCGGCTAATATGATCGAACTGAAAGAAAGAAATCCCAATGTCAAAGTCGATGTCGCTCTGGATAAACGGACCGGAAAGATATCCGGGTCCACTCCGCATCTTCTGAAAGTCATCATGAATATGGTCGTCAATGCTTTTGATGCCATGCCCGGCGGCGGTGAACTTAAAATCGAGACAAGTCACGCGCATCTCGACAGGCTATACGGCGGATATACCGATATAATCGAGGGCGATTATGTTATTGTCAGGGTAAGAGATACTGGTATCGGGATCGAGGAAAAGCACCTTAAATGCATATTCGAACCGTACTATTCGAAAAAAGAAATGGGCAGTAGCGGCAGCGGACTGGGGCTTTCGGTCGTCTATGGCATAGTCAAGGACCACAAGGGATATTATGATGTCAATTCGACGATCGGGGTAGGTACCGAGTTTATACTGTATTTCCCGGTTAGTAATGAAGATATAAAAAATGAGTCCGAATGCAACGAGGAGTATGGCGGTACTGAAAAAATACTGGTCATTGATGACGTTGTTGAGCAGAGGGATGTTGCCAGGGAGTTGCTTTCTTCTCTCGGATATCAGATCGCGACAGTATCCGGCGGCCGGGAGGCGGTCGAATACATGAAGGATAACCATGCCGATCTGATCATCCTCGATATGATCATGGAAAAAGATTTTGACGGACTGGATACATACCGGGAAATTCTCAAAGCAAATCCCGGGCAAAAAGCGATAATTGTCAGCGGCTTCTCGGCCACCGAGAGAGTCAAGCAGGCGCTGGAACTGGGGGCAGGCCAGTATATCAAAAAACCGTATAATATAAATCAGCTCGGGCAGGCCATCCGCAGCGAACTCGACAAACAAAAAGTCCCGTCAATACCATAATCTTCCGATTGTCTTATCCCAACAGTTTTAGTAAAGTATCATTCACAAAAAATCAGACAATCGCAGAAGCAATTTCAATTGTCAATCGGTTCTTTAGTTTGATGCGAGTAAATCAGGAGACGATACAAATAATTATTATCGAATTGCTTGACGTCGGCAGATTGACATATTAACCTATATATGGAATCTGCTGATTTTTTTTGTGTGAAGGGAGCCATCATGTTTAAAATTATTGCTCGGATATCATATTGTCCCGCAAACAAGTTGATCGGCGCTGTAATAATTTCTTTGGTGCTAATTGTTACGGCGACTGCCCAGGATATATCGCCGACCGGGTTGAAGTATCAAATGCCGCCCAAGGAAATAGTCGAGCTGATCGATGTGCCCCAGACGCCCGCTGTTTCGGCAGGACCGAATATGGAATGGATAGCTGTTCTCGAACGGCCCAGCCATCCGTCGATCGATGAGTTTGTCCAGCCGGAACTGCGCCTGGCCGGCCTGCGTATCAATCCCCGCACCAACGCGCCCGGACGTTCCAGTTACTACACCGATATAAAACTGAAGAAAATATCCAATCTCGATGAAAAGAATATAAGCGGACTGCCGGACGATGCCCGCATCAGAAATTTCTCATGGTCCCCCGATGGCGCCAGACTGGCCTTTACCCACACGACTGCCGACGGTGTCGAACTGTGGGTGGCCGATGTCAATTCGGCCAAAGCCGAACGTCTCGGTCAGTTTTATCTGAACGGGGCGTATGGAAATCCGTACCACTGGTTCCCGGACAGCAGGAATATCATCTGCCGGACGATCCCGGCTGATCGCGGTCCCGCTCCCGAGGAGCCGACAGTGCCGACCGGCCCGATCATTCTGGAAAACGAGGGTGAAATCGCCCCGGCGGTAACATACACCGATCTGCTTAAAAATTCTTATGACGAGGAGCTGTTCGAGTACTATCTGCAGGCGCAGTTGATGTTGGTATCGCATGAGGGTACGACGCGTACGATCGGATCGCAGGGAATGATAATCAGGGCTGAACCGTCGCCCGACGGCAATTATATCCTGGCCGAGATAATTCATCGGCCGTTTTCCTACCTGGTACCGATTTACCGTTTTCCCCGGTCGGTCGAGATCTGGGATACCGAAGGAAAAATCATTCGTGTTGTCTATGATCAACCGCTGGCGGAAAATATTCCAACCGTAAGCGGCGCCGTACGTACCGGCCCGAGAGAATTCAACTGGCGCAGCGATGCCGGGGCCGTGCTGTACTACGCGGAAGCACTTGATGGCGGTGACCCGCGCCGCGAGGCCGCGGCCAGAGATCAGATTTACACTATGAAAGCTCCTTTCAAAGGCGATCCGATCCCACTATTTGCCCTGGAGCTGAGATACGATGATGTAATCTGGAACAGTGACGACCTGGCCCTTATATCCGAATGGTGGTGGCAGACAAGACGTATCAGGACCTGGGCCTTTGCACCCGGATCGGCCTCGGTTGAACCGGAGTTGATTTTGGATTATTCTTGGGAGGACCGCTATAATCATCCCGGATCACCGGTTACCCGCGACAATGAAGCCGGACACAGCGTCCTGTTGCTTGATAAAAGCGGCAAGTCGATGTTCCTGACGGGCCGAGGTGGGTCGCCCGAAGGTGACCGGCCGTTTCTGGATAAATATGATCTGATGACCAAAAAGACGGAGCGTCTCTGGCGGTCCGAGGCGCCTTATTATGAGAGCATCTATAAAATCATCGATCCCGACAGGCCGGAGGTTCTTACCATGCGGGAATCGATCACTGAACCTCCCAATGTTTTCTACCGCGATCTTAAAAAGGATAAATTATATCAGGTGACAGCATTCCCCAACCCGACTCCGCAGATGGAAAAGGTACAGAAGGAGCAGATAAATTACAATCGTGACGATGGCCTGAATCTGACCGGAACGTTGTATCTCCCGGCCGGATACAGTCCTGAAGACGGTCCCCTGCCGACACTGATATGGGCCTATCCAAGGGAATTCAAAAGCGCCGATGCCGCCGGACAGGTGACCAATTCTCCTTACCGCTTTATCCGGGTCGGCTGGTGGTCACCGGCGATATGGGTGGTCCGCGGGTATGCGGTGCTTGACAAAGCCGGGATGCCGGTTATCGGAGAGGGCGATGTCGAACCCAACGATTCTTTTGTGGAACAGCTCAAATCCGATGCCGCCGCGGCAATCGATGAACTGGTCCGACGAGGTATCACCGATCCCGAGCGTGTCGCCGTCGGCGGTCATTCTTACGGCGCTTTCATGACGGCCAACCTGCTGGCTCATTCCGATCTGTTCCGGGCCGGGCTGGCACGATCGGGGGCGTACAACCGAACCCTGACCCCGTTCGGTTTTCAGAGCGAGGATCGCACCTTGTGGGAAGCTCCGGATGTGTACTTCGCCATGTCGCCTTTCATGCATGTCGAAAATATTGATGAGCCGCTTCTTCTGATTCACGGCGAAGCGGATAACAACATCGGCACTTACCCGATGCAGAGCAAGAGATTCTATAACGCACTCAAGGGAATGGGCGCAACCGTCCGGCTGGTGATGCTTCCTTTCGAGAGTCACAGCTACCGGGCCCGCGAATCCATCATGCATGTTCTCTGGGAGACCGACCGCTGGCTGGAAAAATATGTCAAAAACGCTCCGCCCAGAAAGACCGAGACCGCCAAAAGCGAGGATGAATAGTCAAATTATAATCAAGAAATTTTTATGATGTGAAGCCGGGATATATCAATCCCGGCTTTTTATATGATCTGTTTCGTCAGGTCAAGCATCATGCAGTCGGCGCTTTCGGGACAGAGCTGTGTAAATTCGCCGGTCGTTGCGATCGGCTCCGGAACCGATGAGCGATCGATATATTTAAAACCCAGCTTCTCAAAAAATCCGGCGGCCGTGGTGGTCAGAAGATATACCGCCCCTACCCCGCTGTCCGCGGCATGCTTCAGTATTTTGCCCGTTATTGTTTTTCCATAGCCGGCGCCGCGGTACTTTTTTACCGAGACCAGCGAACGTAACAAACCGTACCGGCCATATATCTCCATCCCGGTTATACCGACAATTTCGGAACCGGTTTTCGCCAGAAACATGTGTTGCAGATTGTCTGTTATATCATCATAAGGCAGTCCATTTTCGCCGAGAAGATATTTTATAAACCGAATATCCCGGTTGGATGCCGGAATCAATTCCAATGATGTACTACTATTCATAAAACCCGAGAAAATTAGCTGTTTACGGCCTATCTTATCAACACCATTTTCCTGGTTTGCACAAATTCGCCGGCACTCATACGGTACAGATATATCCCGCTGGCGACCTGATGTCCGGCTTTATCGGCGCCGTTCCATTCGACCCGATGATTTCCGGACGGACGGATATCATCGACCAGCGTGGCAACCTCGCGGCCAAGGATATTGTAAATGGTGATATTGACATGACCCCTGACGGGCAAACTGTAATTGATGGTCGTAACCGGGTTGAACGGGTTGGGATAGTTCTGCCGCAGGGCATATCCCGACGGAAGCAGCGGAGTTTCTTCCTCGACAGCGGTAATCAACTGAATTCCGGATGTCAAGCTGACTGTATGGATCAATTGCCCGGACAGGGAGTCGATAATATACAGGTATTCACTGTAGCTGCCTTCACGATACGGAGTGAAATCGATATTGAAACCAATACGGTCGTTTTCGATGAATTTCAGGTTAACTGTCGAGGGATGAAAGGCCTCCGGGTCGGATGTTTCGACCGCCAGGAACGAC
>QNAH01000066.1 GCA_003641425.1 Candidatus Zixiibacteriota bacterium | reverse complement strand
TCGGTCGCCGTCCAGGTCCGCGTGATCGTATTACCGGCCGTGGCGTCAGAATAAGTCACCACCGGCGAAGGATCACAGTTATCAGTCGCTGTAGCCGTTCCTGTCGCCGAAGGATCGACTGAGCCGTCACACTCAACCGTCACATCAGCAGGACAGGTAATTACCGGATCGGTGTTATCCTGCACTGTAATGATCTGCTGACACTGCGAACTGGCATTGCAGTCATCAGTAGCAGTCCAGGTTCGGGTTATTGTCTTCTCCTGGAGGCAACTTCCGGCCACTTCACTATCAGTATAGGTAATCAATGGTGATGGATCATGATCGTCGGTTGCCGTGGCGCTGCCGGTATTGGAGGGATCCGTTGAGGCATCGCATGATACTGTGATATCAGCGGGACAGGTTATCACGGGGGCATTATTATAACTGACGGTAATATTGACTGTTCCGGAGCAGGTAGCGCCGCACTCATCGGTACACTCAAAAGTGGCGCTGTAAACTCCCGGCCCGCTTGTTGTAAATGTCCAATTACCACCGGAAAGGGTTCCGACTCCGGATATAAGCACACACCCGGTTAGGTTGCCGTCCACATCTGTGGCCGAAACCGGGAAATTAAAAGTTGAATCGTCACAAACAAAATAGCTGCCGTCGGACGGCAGATTACATACCGGGGCGCTGTTAAGAGAAACTGAAACAACAGTCTGACAGGCGTCCGTCAGTCCTTCAGAATCTGTTGCAACCAGTTCTATAGTATAGTCGCCGGAGCCGGTGGGCGTAAAGCAAACCGTTCCTCCGTTTAAAGTGCCCAGTGAAACGGTGGTCGAAGCCAAATTGCCGTCGACATCGCTGCTTCCAAAACCTGAGATACAAACCTCTCCCAGTTCACACAGAAATACCGAGCTATTGCCCGGGCAAGTCGCTACCGGCGGATTATTAATGCAGGCGCTGCCATCAACCGTAAATTCCTGGCAATAATTGGCCGCCGAAATTCTAATCCGCCTGGTTGGATTACAGGCACTATTCGGAGGTTCGGAGGCGTCCGGCTTGGGTTCCCCGAGATATTTGGCTCTAATGGCATATTGCCCATCTACATCAGGCGCATCAATATAAAAACAAGCTTCTCCATTGGCATCGGTCATTATAGTCTCATCAGGAATCTGGCCTGTATTGACACCGCAGTTACCATCATTCAGAAAAAATAAAACCGGTCTGTTGACCAGTGGGGCGTAACCGCCGCCGGGGCAGGGCTGATATAGAGTTACGCAAAATTCCAGAGGGTCGCCGGGACATTGTGTGTCCTCCATGATGGATGAAAGAACCAAAATAGCGTTGCAATCAGTAAAAATACTCGTAGCGATCAAACCGGAACTATGACCTTCTGCCGAAACAAGGAGAGTTTCTCCCAGCGCAGCTTCGGGGACAACCCAGTAGGTATCGAAAATGCCATAACCGTTAGTTACTACATCCCAGGGATAATAATCGGCAGTTATCGGAGTAAAGCCGTTATAATGGGTAACTCTGACAGTAACCGTTTCATTATTCCAGAATTCGGTACCGGTGATAAATACCGTATCACCTGGCGGATAATCATCCTTGTCGGTAAAAACAGTTGCAGCATTTAATTGTGCACCAATAAAAAGACCGAATAGAAGGACAATGATTGAAAGCTTCAATCGAATCCCCCTTTCGGCTTTACAGGTGCATAATAACGGACGAGTTCGACGATTCATCAGACACCCTTTCAAGTTGCTGATATATGTTTGATTATTTTTTTCAAAACGGCAAAATCAAAGAAAATGACAATTTTTGCCTTAATTCTCAGTAACACAGATTGAGAACTACAATTAAATTGATAAGTCGGGCTGTCTGCCCTGTTTATTGTATGAATTCAGTTGGTATTTTATTGTATTATTTAAACTTACACTAACATAATTATAATAATTTAATATTATTTGGCAACAAAAAAATTGCAAAATTCCAAACTTTTTTGCAATCAATAATATTAATACCGAAAATCTTTACAACAATATGTACCGATTTCTATTTTTCTTTCAAAAAAAATCTTTTGGGCCAGGACAAATAATGGAGCCAAGTCATTGCTGGACAATGCAATAAATAATGCTTAAAGAAGGCGTGAATCTGAGTTAAACCGGACAAATATTACTTTCTTATTTTCATCCGTTTTAATGATTCAATATGAGGAATGACGCCGATAACACGGATTCCGACCAATTTTTCCACTTCATCGACTTTGCGGAAAGATTTATCAAACATTTCAATCAATAAAACAGCACTGCCCCCGATTACCAAACCGAGTAAAAACCCGAGAGCAATTATCTTCGACCGCTGCGGTTTAAACGGCGCCAGCGGAACCTTGGCCGGCTCAATAAATTTGTATTTCGATTCTCTAAGCAATGCCTGGGATATCTGAGAACTCTCTTGTTGTTCCCTAAATTTATCCCTAAGATCTCTAGCGGCCTCTATTTCACGATCGAGTTGATCCAGCCTTGCCTGATATTCCGGAATCATTTCAATTTTATTTCTCAAATCATTAAGAGCCAGAGTCAACTCATTAACTTTTGAATAGTATACATCGAGTTCCATCCGTACATTAAATAATTCAATCAGATTTTCCTTGACATTGTCGTCATAATCGCTGAACTGCTGCCCGACCAGTTTCCTATGTTCATCTTCGATATCCCTTAATATGCGATACAACCTGGCATTAAAGTTTAATATCTCTGGTGCGCTCCATGTGTACTGGAGCATCAGATTGGCCACTGATTCGAGATGATCGTTCATATCGCTTTTAAGACGCCGGAGATCGCTTGATTCCTCCAATTTGAGTATCCTTGACGTAAGTCCAGCCTCGGAGAGAAGACCGATCAGCCTGCGTTCCTCGTCTTTTCCTTCTTCGATATCTATATTGGCCCCTTCTATTTCCGAATTGATAGCTTTCCTGTTTTCATCCGAGGCCACAATATTATCAAGCTGATTTTTCATGTATTCTTTTTCGAAATTGGTTCTGGCATCGATCTTATCCTGCAGATTCTTTTCATACTTGGCCAACTGTTCGTAAGAAAAATCCTGAGACAGGCGAACCGTGCCCAGTTCCTGTTTCATTTTTTCAGAAATAAACACTTCCCCGAGTGTTTGGGTCATATCTCGTGCCATAAATGGATCAGTCGATTGAACCGTAATCTTAATCTGATCCTTTCCGGCATAACTAACGCTGATTTTATCTCTGAGCCGCTTAACAAGCAAATACAGCTTTATCTGGGTTATATCCATTTCCGGTTGACTTGCCTTTATACCCATGGCAGCCTTTTCAAGGTCAGGGTCCTGATCAAGCTTAAGCATGGAAGCCAGTCGACCTATAAACGGTGAAGATGTAATCTCATTTTGAAGACTGCGCAGTTCGTATTGCTGATCGCGCGGAGAGTGATATCCCTGACTGGCATTACCAAGCAGGCGCTGGAGATCGACCGATAGCTTGACCGGACTGCCGATATAAATAATCGCCGATGATTCATACTCCGGTGTGATAAGGTAGGATCCGCCGAAGGTCACCGCGGTTACCAGTATAACGGGCAATATAATCAGCCACTTCCTGCGCAGGAGCATACCGATAATCTCGGTTAAATCAAAAATGTTGCGCTCTTGATTTGCGCTATTTTTGTTGCCGTTAAATGCTTTCTGATCGTTCAATTAACTTTAGTCCTTCCGCTATTGCCGGGAAATAGAACATATGGATCAAACAGTCCGAGTCCTGATTATTCTATTCCCGGCAAATCAAAAAGTTCCTACGAACCTAAAATAAATACGATTGACATATCTCTGTAAAGATAAAAAAATCAATCGATTATTCGATGATCGAAGCTTACTGGCTCCGGCCGTATTCCCCCCTGTTTCCTAAAACGGTTTCTTATTCACAAACTGCGTCCAGTCCCGTTCAATCGACGCAGGCAGAACGCGAATATGCTCAGTTGATGCGTGCTTCGACTGAAAATCCCTGAAAGCTCTTTTAACCTGGTCTTCACCCAAATCCAGAGCCGAGGCCGTCTCGGCGGCGCTTATATTATATTGCCAGGCATACAACAGCGGATCAAGAATATTGAATGGCAAACAGAAATAAAAATCGGTGTCCGATACCGGCAGACTGAACGTATCCGGGCTTGGTGTTCTTTCCCGTATTTCCTTTGGAACCTCAAGATATTCGGCCAATTCATAAATATTTGTCTTGTACAGATGCGAAACGCACTCAACATCGGTACCACCATCGCCGAATTTGCAGTAATCACCCAATATAAATTCGGTCTTATTGGTTGTTCCGGCCACCAGATAATTCTCTTGCTCACCCCAATAATAAAGAGCAATCATCCTTGACCGAATTTTGACATTGGCCGCCGCCGTTATGGCCAAAAGCTGCTTTTTTGTGAGTCGCTTTTCCCTGATATTGCCCTTGCCGTCATCCACACGCAACGTATAGAAATTGTAACGATCGACATCGAGCAGATTTTGCGGTAAATATATATTGAACTTATACTCTGGAGTATAATCAGGGAATATCTCCTTAATCACCTTATCGCGATTTTTGTAAGCATCAAAACTGGCCACGCTTTCCGTCAGTTCTACTTTAATATGCTCAATGCCGAGACTGTTTATGACTTTCATGGCATACTCGGCCGAAATCGGATTTGATTCCTTTTCCGGCAGTATCAAGCCCAAAACATTTTCTTTTCCCACCGCTCTGACCGCCAGTGAAGCCACGACTGCAGAATCGACGCCGCCGCTGACACCGACAATGATCCCGTCCCGCTTGGGAACACCCTTCACCTGTGCCGAAAGGAAATCCCTGACTAGGTCAGCCTCATACTCCGGATTACTCCGGATGATATCTTTGGAAAATTTCATGAATACTCCCTGCTATAGAAAATCAGCTATTATTCTTTAAAAGCATTTTATTTACTTTGCCCGATTGATATTTGGGCAAGGACTCCAAAAACTCAATAAATTTCGGTGACTTGTGATCACCCATACGCTTCCGGCAATGATCCTGAATTTCCTTTACCTCGATCCGGCATCCGTTCTGCGGGACAACCACGGCCTTAATTGCCTCGCCCAACAACTCATCAGGGACTCCAAAAACGGCGACTTCAAGCACTTTTTCATACTCAAGAATGCATTCCTCGATTTCCTTGGTACTGACACGATTTCCCCCCGTCTTGATAATCTCTTTCTTTCGGCCGGTAATAAAAATATACCCGTCATCATCCTTTTTGGCCAGATCACCCGTATAGAGCCATCCATCCTTTACTGCTTCTTTGGTTTCGTCCGGTTGATTCCAGTACCCAAGCATGACATTTTCACCGCGCGTTATCAATTCGCCGGATTCCCCGGCCGATAGTTCATTTCCCTGCTCATCGACAATTTTTATTTCCACTTTGGGAACCGGAATTCCGATCGACCCCAGTTTTTCCTTTAACCGCTCGGGAGGAAGCCATGAGATCCTCGGAGCCGCCTCAGTTTGGCCATACATGATAAATATTTCTTTTTCGGGAAACGCCGCCATAAGCTTTTTGGTAACCTCGGGAGCCATTGCTCCGCCAGCCTGAGTGAAGTACCGAAGATGCTTCAATTCACGCTTCGGCATGGTCGAATTATTGATAAGGATGATAAAATTTGACGGGACCCCGGAAAAACCGGTTACTTTTTCCTTTTCCATTGTATTCAGAATGACTTCCGGATATAAAAATCTGTTGTCGATCACCAGACGTCCGCCCACAACGACGTGGGTAAGCAACAGCGAATTGCCATAGATATAATAAAACGGCAATATGACCATTATAATATCTTTTTCAGCAAGCCTTAAGTAATCGACTGTGGCAATGGTATTGGACACCAGATTGCGATGAGATAACATCACTCCTTTTGGAGCACCTGTACTGCCGGATGTGTAAAAGATCGCCGCCAGATCATCCGATGATTCCGATACTCGGTCATATAATTCATCAAGTGTGGGCGGATTATCAGATCCGGCCGTCGGCATATCGGAAATGGATTCCCCGGTATTTAGTATTTCATCAAAAGTCCTTGTCTTGATTTCTTTGCGCGTAAGCTCCGCTCTTTTTCCGGAGATAACAAACTTTACCGGGGACGACTCTCCAATAAGGATGTCCGAATTTTTCAAGAATTTGGTCTGCACAAACAGGACTTCGGCGCCGCAATCATCAATAATATAACCGACTTTTTCCGGCTTCAATGATGTATCGATCGGAACCGCCACAAAACCGGCATTGAAAATACCAAAAAAAGTGATGACATAATCAATTGAATTGTCAATAAGAATGGCTATTCGGGTTCCATCTGTCAGATTGAGACTGCTCAAAAACGACCCTATTTTGACGGACGACATATATAGCTCCCGATATGTCATTCGCCGGTCCTGGTGGATTATCGCAATATTGTCGGGGTAACTGCGGAAACCGGTCTCTAAAAGTTCAAAGATATTCATAAGTATTTCTTTTACAGATGTCTACGGCTTGAGGAAGGCCGACCCTTTAGCCCTTGCGCGCTGAAAATCTTAACCTGATTTTCTGGCAATGAAATTTACGAGTTTTTCAATTGAATCCAGATTGTCGGGAGTCATCTCGTCATCCTCGATAGCAATATCAAACTCGGTCTCGACAAACGCTGTCAATTCAAGAACCCCTGTAGAGTCGACTATCTCTTTTTCCATGAAGGAATCATTGTCATTGATACTGCTTATATCACTGCCGACAAGAAATGTTTCGGTAATGAAGTCCCTCAGTTTTTTTTGAACTTCTATTTGATCAATGGCCGCCATTTTTATCCTTTCTATAATCTGCTATCAGAAAATATCTTCTTCAACTTTAATGCTTTTTACCTCAGGTTACCTCAATCGGGGGCATCCTGAGATATTCCGTCGCCCTGACTTTTCTTTCTATATTTGCATATCCGCGCTTGACCTGTTCGACACTAAGGCCCAATACCTCGGCCGCCTTTTCCGGCTGAATTTTGTGCTCCAGCGCATACCAGAGCATATCCATCCGATAAAAATCGAGCCCGAAGAAAAACTCTTCCTGGGTAACCTCGGCACTATACGTGTCGGTGGTCGGGGTCCGTCCAATTATTTCCTCGGGTACACCAAGATACTCGGCCAGTTGATAGACCTGTATCTTAAAAAGATGCGCTATCGGCTTGAAATCAGCGCCGCCATCTCCATACTTTACAAAAAAGCCCTGCATATGCTCATCCTTGTTGCCTGTACCGGCTACCGCCCAGTTACGTTTTTCAGCATGATAATAAAGGGTGGCCATACGAAGCCGTTGCTTGAAATTCGACGCCGCCACTACCTGCAAATAAGCCGCCGGGGGCATCCGCTTGGATAGTTTCGTCCCATCCGGCCTTTCAACTACCAGAGTGAAAAAATTATATGTTTCTTTCTCAAGAATATTGGTCGGTATGGTTATTTTACACTTGTCGGCTTTCTCGTTAAAATCGGGAAATACCGATTTTATCGCCTCATTGCGGCGGTCATAGCAATCCATACCTTCCAATCCGCCGGAAATCGTCTCGACCACTGTCTCAAAACCGAATTTATCGGCCAGGATCTGCGCCAGATCCTTGCTTTCCCCGGCCGATTCCTTCTCCGGCATCATCACTCCCAGTACCTTTTTCGGCCCGAGTGCCCGGGAGCATAAGGCCGCCACAACCGAAGAATCGATTCCTCCGGATATCCCGACAACCGCCCCACCTTTTTTCATTATGCCCCTTGTTTGCTTAAGGATAAGCCGGCATAACTCATCAGTTACGGCCTCTGAGTCTATTTTCAGACTGTCTTTTGTAAAATCTGCCACACTCTGCCTTTCCAATTATATAATTCTATACGCATAATTTATTGTGTTCAATCCTTGCACAGCCAATCCGGTATCTGGGAATTAATATAAAATACGAACTAAATTCAATTCCATCGTCAAAAAACATTATTATCTATTTTATCGACCTATTTTTTCACATATTTAAGAATGGCCGTCTATAGAAAAACAAGATTTGCCGCATAAAGAAAACGATAAATGGCGGATTACGCATCAGTATGCAATATTCCGGAAAATTTCATATCTGAAACCTGCCCCTGATAATTTGAATTTCCGTGAAACTTGTTGGTCTGTGTTGTAATGTACATTTTATATATGAATTTTCTATTATGCCGCCCAAAAAATCGAAGAACCACCCATATTACTAATCATCAAGATGGAAACGGCTCCCGATATTTTCCTCATAGCGGATTTCGTCCGGCTCTTCGGCTCTTCCCGGGCCCCGGTAAAGCCTGTCGGGCGCATTGAATACAAGGCCCTCGACTTCCCCGATATTTTTGTAGGCGTGAACTACTCCGGGAGGGACAATAAAGCTGACCATATTCCCCTCACCCGTCTCAAACACAAACTTATTACCGAAAGTCGGCGAATTCGAACGATTATCCCAAAGAAAAATGCGGAAAGAAGACAATCCGAAAAAACAAAAATAATCTGTCTGCTTCCGATGCTCATGGGGTCCCCGGACCACGCCGGGCAAAGTCATCGAGATATAACTCATAGCCGGCCGGAAATCATCAGTGCATTCATCGGATCGGAACAATTCAATCAGCCAGCCTCTGGCGTCGGTGTGTTTTTCCAGGGCGCGGATTACAATCCCGTCTATGTTACACTTATGAATTATCGTTGTTCTCCCACTCTTTAAGATAACTATCAATGGCCGCCCTGAATTCAGGCATAACATTGATCCCGTTATTTTTCAATCCTAAGTTCTCCAGCGATGTATTTTCAGGACGGGGCGCCTTCCATTCGAAATCTTCTCTGCGACAACTTGTCAATTCAACTTCCATATTAAGTTTTTCATACAAATATTCAGCCAGATCCAGGCGTGATGCGTGTCCTTCCGCAGTACAATGGAATAGCCCCTTGAGCCTGCTGCGAAGAATCGCTTCTGTCTGGCGTGCCACATCCATTGTATATGTCGGGGTCCCGATCTGATCCGTCACAACCTTTATTTGCTCCATTTTTTCCCCGTTTATTCTATCTCTGATCTGACGATTTCCTCTCTCAATCAATCTCCTGATAAAACTTTTTTCACTGTTGCCATACAGCCACGCAATCCGTAAAATGACTGCATGGTCCGATAAATCCGACAGTCTTTTTTCACCTTCCCATTTGCTCAGGCCGTAATAATTTACAGGATTAGGCGTATCACGCTCAATATATGGCGATCCCTTTGTCCCATCGAAAACATAATCGGTCGAATAATAAACCAGAAAAGCCTCGCATTCGCGGCAGGCCTGGGCAATATTTGCGGTTCCGACAGCATTGATCTCCATAGCGGCCCGTTTATCTTTCTCGCATTTATCGACATCCGCGATTGCGGCCGCATGCAGTACATAGTCCGGCTGGAAATCGTTAAAACTCCTCCGGATCTGATCGATATCACGAATGTCGAAATCTTTGCTTCCCGCCGAAAAGACTTTATATCGTGATGAAAAAAAAACGGCTAAATCCGCACCAAGGAGTCCTGTTCCGCCTGTAATAAGCATACGATCGGGCATACCTTACTCCTTCAATATGCCCGTCAAATATTCCCGATAATCATTAGCCGGCATTGAATCAACCATCCGTACCAGCCGGGCACGGTCGATAAAGCCGCGGCGAAATGCGATCTCCTCGATACATCCGATTTTAATTCCCTGCCGTCTCTCCATAGTCGATATAAAATTGGCCGCCGTCATCATGCTTTCAGTCGTTCCCGTATCGAGCCATGAGGTCCCCCGGCCAAGCTTGATAACCCGGAGACACCCCTCTCGAAGATAAGCGTTATTTATATCGGTAATTTCAAGTTCACCCCGGGCCGATGGTTTCAGCTCTCTTGCGATTTCGGTTACACTCGCATCATAAATATAAAGCCCGGTTACGGCATAATTAGATCCCGGGTCTCTCGGCTTTTCCTCGATACCGACCGGTTTATCATTTGTATCGAATGTAATAACACCATACCTTCGAGGGTCTTTCATAAAATACCCGAATATCAGGGCTCCCGATACAAATTCCTGAATATCTTTTTGAAAATCTACTATACCGTAAAAAATATTATCACCGAGAATCAATGCCACCGGGTCATCACCTATAAATTTTTCGGCAATTATAAAGGCCTGCGCAATACCCTCCGGTCGCT
>QNAH01000065.1 GCA_003641425.1 Candidatus Zixiibacteriota bacterium | reverse complement strand
GAAACATATTTCAATCCACCATTATTCTAAATCAGCTTTAAAAAACATATAGTACATTGAGAATATAAAGACAAGAATAAAAAAAGGGCGTTGACTATTTTGTCAACACCCTGAGCCGCATCAGGTTGATGCGGCTTTTTTTATTTGTTGAATTGAGTTTTAAAATAATTTATCTTTAATTATTAATTGACAACTAACAGGGAAGTGAGATCTATTATGCTGTCCAAAGGGATCTTGGCCGTCATTATTTTATTATTGATTACCGCACCTGTCTATGCGCAACAAACCGTGAACGGTTTATCCGTCATCTCCAATCCTGCCGGCGCTGAAGTCATTCTTACCGGGGAAAAAATAGTCTCCGGCATTACGCCGGTAAATTTTGTCCAGGCGCTGGAAGGACATTATAAGGTCGATATTAAAAAGGACGGATATGAAACCTATAAATCGTCGCTGTTCATCCGGGCAGGGGAACCTCGAAGCCTCAGTGTCGCACTGAGACCCAAGACTCGTTTCAAGTCAGCCGCGCGTTCCTTCTTTATTCCCGGCTGGGGACAGGCATACACTGATCAGAAAGCCAAGGGCGGGGTATTCTTCGTATTGACCCTTGGAGCGGCCGCTTCGTTTTTAATTGCCGATCATGACTACAATGACAAGGCGGATACTTACGATGAATACGAGGACAAATACAATAGTATGACCTCATTTTTGGAAAAAGAACAGTTTTATCCTGTTCTGGCGGATGCCAGAAAGGATGCCTATGATGCCGAGACACTCAGGCGGATCACGATCGGCGCCGCAATTGCCGTGTGGGGGCTTAACTTTATCGATGCGCTTTTCTTCTTCCCTGAACACGGCGCGGAAATACCGACAAACAGTATTACACTGGTGCCTGACATGCAACAGGGCGGCGGCCTGGTGATGCTCAGCCATCGTTTTTAGGCGGGGAGATAAGGACATGAGAAATATTATTATATTGGTAGTTATTTTGGCGCTTCTGACTGGCGGCTGCGACCGCTATATCGAAACGGAAGGTCTCGAATTTTCTCTTCCCGAAGCACCCCCGGTGCCGCTTTCCGTTACCGCCTTGCATCTCTCCGAGAGTATAATGATCACATGGGAGATCGCCGACACGGTTGCAAACATGTCATTTAATGTCTATTACACCGACTCTCTTGAGGACGGCGGAATTCTCTGGGAAAACACGTCCATTTTTTCATCTACAATTACCGGACTGGTCAATGGGCGTCAATATTATTTCATGGTGGCGGCGGTTATGCCCGATGGTCTCGAAGGATATAAATCGGACCCGGTTGCCACCTCGCCGGGGCTTTTGTCGGCGACCATAAATAACGGTGATGAATATACCTCGTCCCGAAATGTAAGCATTACATTCATTGTTCCGGTGATTGCAAGCCTGATGCAGGTAAGCGAAGACCCTCTTTTCGCCGATGCCGTTTGGCGGAGTTACGCTTCGATTGTAAGTTTCGAGCTATCTGCCGGAGATGATACCAAACATATCTATGCACGTTTCCGGTTTGCTGACGGTTCGGAGACGGGAATAGCTGAAGCCGTTTCCGACAGCATTATTCTCGACACAGAGACTCATATCGACTCGGTTTATTACACTCCGATCGGTGAGACCTTTTCAGCCGGGGATTTTATTAATTTCTATGTAAGAACATCCGAGAACGGAGGGGAGGGGCGAATTTCGTTCCCGGGACAGAGCGCCCTGACGCTTGCTTATAATGAAGGGCTGAGCAATCCCGCCGGTGATATATATATTTATTCTCGCAACTACGAGATTCCGGCCGGCCTGGAGCTGGTCGATGGGGAAGTCTCGGGCGGATTTATTGATGCCGCCGGTAATAATGCCGCGGTGGTTAACGCTCCTGCTTTGTTGAATATATCCAATCCCCCGACACCGGTTACACTGGTGGCAATGACTGTTTCTTCGTCTGAGATAAGGTTGAACTGGTCGCAATCGATCGACAATGATTTTGCCGCCTATCAGGTATACCGCGGTTCGAATGGGGGTGTAACCAACAATACTGATCCAATTACCGTGATCGAGAGCCGGGCAACAATTACATATACTGATGAAGAGCTTACAGCCGGGATGGAGTATTTTTATATTATATACGTCTATGACAAGACAGGATTGACAGCGGCGTCGAATGTTGTTTCGGCGACCACGCTGTCGGGACCTGGCCCGACGGGACTGATATCGCCGTAAATTGAATCGAGGTGTGGATTGGGATTTATACCCGGGATTAACCGTTTGATCGGTCTGTATGCCGCGGCTCTTAAGGCGATATTCAGATTCAAATTATGGCCGCCCTTTTTTCTTTTGGCAATAATGCAATTTATCGTTCTGCTCATTTTTCGTTCGTATGTCAATCCGTATGTTTACCCGATTTTATCCCCGCTGGTGGGACTTCTGGGTGAAAAAAATGCCGCCATATTCTCTCAATATCCCGGTTTATATATCGCACTGCCTTTTGTGTTTCAATGGGGGAAACTGGTTCTTGGAATTCTATTCGAGGGGTTTGCCATCGGATGGGCATCGATGCTGTTTATGAGGTATTTCCATGCCCGCAAAGACGATTCTCTTGATTTCAGGGCTGTTTTATATCGATGGCCGCAACTGGCGGTGGCATGGACGCTTGTCACAGCCGTCATTATCGTTATAAATACGCTTTTGCCGGAACTGTTTGCCGGTCAATTAATCGGATCACCAAGGCGTATTATAGCCTTTGAGACTCTTTTAAGGCTGCTTGCGGTGGCTGTTTACGCACTCTTTATTTATGCCGTTCCATCGATAGTAGTATATAAAAACAATATACTGAAAGCCTTTAAGACATCCCTATCATTGTTTTTCAGGTTTCCAATTTTCACTTTTTTCCTTGCCCTGATACCGTATCTTTTTACAGTTCCGACTTCTTACCTGTCAGGAAAGTCCACTGTCATCGTGGACAAATTTACACCGGAGCTTATTTTTTATGTCCTGGCGGTCGGCCTGGTGATCGACATGCTGGTCAATTTTTTCCTTACTACCTCGGTGGTAAATTTCCTTATCGAGGAAGAGGAGTGATCGGTATTTTCGGCCGTTAATATCTCTCTAAAGGCTGAATTTACGCAGATTTAAACGCTCAAGCCCTAAATAATTCCTATCAAAAACCGATACCTGTTAAGAGACAATATGGTTGCTGATGTATAATAATTATACAGGATAAACAGGCATCTATGAAAAATATACTTATCGTCGATGATGATCGGGAAGTATCAAAATCACTATCCAACCTTTTCGATCCCGATCGTTTCCGTTTTTATTTCCTCGAGGACGGCCAGAGAGTCGTTGAGTTTATCAAAGATCATAAGGATATTGATGCTGTCCTTCTCGATGTCAACCTTCCGGGATTATCGGGCCTGGAGGTTCTCAAACAGGTCAAGTTGCATGATATCCACATTCCGATAATCATGATATCAGGTTTTGTTTCCACCGGTAATGCCATGGAAGCAATGGGGGAAGGGGCATTCGAATATTTAACCAAGCCGTTTGAAATTCAAAAATTGATCGACACTGTCAATAAGGCATGCGGTTTTAAAGGCGTGCGGACAAAGGCATACGTTCATCCCAATGAAGCCGATATACATGAAATAGATGAAATTATAGGGCAGTCCTCCGAGATTGTCGAGATCGCCAAGTTGGTCGGACAGGTCGCCAAGACCGATGCCGCTGTCCTGATATTCGGCGAGTCGGGGACCGGTAAAGAACTGATTGCCCGTGCTATTCACCGTAACTCGCTCCGTCGATCAAAACCGTTTCTATCGGTGAACTGCGCCGCGCTGGCAGAGACTCTTCTTGAATCGGAATTATTCGGTCACGAAAAGGGTGCCTTTACCGGGGCCTATTTCAAGCGGCTGGGTAAGTTTGAACAGGCCGATCAGGGAACCATCTTTCTCGATGAGATCGCGGATATGTCCATGCTCACGCAGTCCAAACTGCTGAGGGTGCTGCAGGAGAAGAAATTTGAGCGTGTCGGCGGCAACGAGACCATAGAAGTAGATGTCAGGGTGGTCGCGGCCACCAATAAATCGCTGGTGCAGTGCATGAAAGAAGGCTCTTTCAGGGTCGATCTGTTTTATCGCCTTAAAGTAGTCTCAATATTTATTCCACCTCTCCGAGAACGTAGAAACGATATCCCCCTGCTCGCCGACCATTTTGTTAAACGATTCTCCCAATTACTGGATAAAGAAATCACCGGCATTTCGCCAAAGGCATTGGCAATGTTGAATAAATACTCATGGCCGGGGAATGTCCGTGAGCTTGAGAACAATGTCCATACCGCCTGTGTCATGACGAAATCGAATATTTTACAGCCGGATGACTTCCCGGTGTTTTCGGAGCTCGATGCCAAAATAGAAATAGACCTGGATAATCTTCAGGATGACTACACCGAGATGTTCGGCAAAATAATCGATCCGGTTTTGCCCAAACTGATCAATAATTCGCCCGGCAAAATATATTATTTCCTGGAGTCGGCACTGGAGAAGGCCCTGATTGCATCCTGCCTGAAACACTTTGGATCCAATCAGGTCAAGACCTCGGAAATTCTTGGAATTTCCCGAAATACACTCCGGGATCGAATGAGCCGCTACAGTATTTACTAAGGTATTAATCTAATATCTTGTAATCGTCCCGATCCGGTTCATTATCATGATCAGACATGATCCTGCTATAACATGCAATCAGGATAGTTATGATAATGCCCCAGGTCAGAAGCATGAATATCCATCCGCCTGTCGTCATATATTATAAATCCTTCGCTTTGTCTTCTGATTTATGACGTTTCCATGCAATCCATACCATGATAGCGAGAAACAGCAATATTCCCACCAGCACCAGTCTGATACCCAGTACATAGGGGATATTTTCGGGCGGGACACCCTTCATGGTGATTATGTCCAGCCAGTCCTCCACAAAAAACCAGATCAACAGGGCCAACAGCAAGGTCGGCGTAATATACTTGGTAATGAATTTGAAAATTACGGGGACTCTTAATTTGGCTCCAAGGTGCAATTCGTCCCACGCCTTATTGATACCGAATATCCAGGCCAGCAGTATTATCTCGATGGTGGCGCCGACAACAATGACGAAATTGGCGCCCCAGAAATCGAGATCATCGAGCACCCCGCGATGCAAAAACCACAGGGCCGGCTGACAGAGTACAAAAGCAACTACTCCGAATATCTTAACTGCCTTCTGGCGTTTGATCTTGAATTCGTCTTCCATAAAAGCGATTGACGGCTGGACAATCGATATCGAGGAAGTGATTCCCGCCAGAAAGAGCATGAAAAACCAGAGGAAACAGAGCATCGCTCCCAGCGGTATCTTATTGAAAATTTGAGGCATGGTCACAAAACCGAGATTGAATGCCCCGGAATTTGCTATTTCGACAATCTCACCCGGTCCAAAAAATATAAAGGCGGCCGGGATGACAATGGCGCCCGCGACAATAACCTCGGCAAATTCATTGGTCGAGGCCGCCGCCAGTCCCGACAGGGCGATATCATCCTTTTTCCTGAGATAACTCGAATATGTCAGTATTACTCCCATGCCCACCGACAGCGTGAAAAATATCTGGCCGGTGGCGGCCACCCATACTTTGGGAGATTTCAGCGCCGACAGGTCGGTGTTCCAGATAAAGCCAAGACCGTTTATGGAGCTCCAGTCGGGATGCAGCGGGTCGGGCGCAAAAAGAGTAATCACCCGGATCGCCAGCAGCACACCGAATATTAACAGCAAGGGCATGGCGATATTGCAAAGCTTTTCTATACCGCCGCGAATACCGAAATATATCACTGTCATATTAAGGAGAAAGGTTATTAGGAAAAAGACAAAGCCGGGAACAGTTCCACTCACAAAACCGGCATCGCTCAGCCCCTGGTAATTGCTCAGGAAATCAATAAATCCCTGGCTCGAGGTTATATTCGACAACTGGCCGGTCAGCGAATAGTAGGCGTAAGCAAGGCACCACGACTCGATATAAACATAATACATGTATATCAGGAACGGTCCGAATATCCCGCCGATACCGAGGTACTTCACAAAACGGCTTTTTTTCCAGAGGGAATCATAGATCCCTGGAGCCGTCGAATGTCCTCGCCCACCTCCGTATCGTCCGGCAGTCCATTCCACCCACATTAGCGGAATACCCACCAGCACCAGTGCTATCAAATAGGGAATCATGAAGGCGCCCTCGCCGTATTTGCCCGCTTGAACCGGGAATCGAAGGAAATTCCCAAGACCGACCGCAGAGCCGGCCACGGCTAGGACGACCCCGATTTTGGTGCCCCATCGCTGCCTATCTCCACTCATATCTTCTATCTCCAAATGGAATGATCATTTATATTCTCTGTAATAGCAATCATGCATCGTTCCTGTATTATATGAGTATAAAAGGACGCCGCTTTTATTGTCAATATAAAATCAAAGTATGCAACCTGTTAATAACAGGATTGTATGATTTTTTGTTGACATAGTTTTAGGGGAGAGATATCATTAACCGGTTAATGGAATATAATTAATACACGGAGGAGTAACATGACTATGAAAATAGCCGCTACGATTTTCGCAATTATATTGATACTTGGCTGTTCGACGGTAACGGCTAAAGACTCGGCAGGGCTGGTAAGCGGTAACCTGACCACGGCCGATGCGGTCGGGGCCGGGATCGGTTATATCGGCGCTTTTGTCGGTTTCGGCGATAACGCGGCAGGTATCTTCGGATCATTTACATATGGATTGGCCGAATATACCGACATTCGAATCAAACTGGGCTTTGCCGATGCCGACGTTGAAAACAGCGACCCGGAAATATTTCTCGGCGCAGATTTCAAGTACGAGATCATGGATTATTACGATACGCTGCACAATAATCCCTTCGATCTAGCGGCAGGTGCTTTTATGGAATATGTCGCTTATGAAAATACCCCTGTCTTTCAACTGGGTGGCAACCTGATCGGTTCAATTCCTTATCGGTTCAACAGCGGGCATAAAATAGTGCCTTATGCACGTTTGAATGTCAGGATGGAACGGATCAGTAACGATCTGACTGATAATTCGGATACCGATTTCCAGGGCGGTTTTAATATCGGTACCAAGTTTGAACTTAATCAGGATTTTCATCTGTATGGTGAGTTTCAACTCGACGGTAATGCCGGCATCTTTCTGGGTCTTGATGTAAGAATGTTCTAAGAAATTTCCGGATTACCTGTGAAAGGAACTGAAGCTCCGGATATGACCGGAGCTTTTTATAATGAATTATATTGATACGATTATCCTGGGATTGATACAGGGACTGACAGAATTTCTGCCGGTTTCCTCCTCGGGACATCTGGTTTTGGGGAAGTACCTGTTGGGGGCCGAGATGTCCGGAATCGTCTTCGAACTGGCGGTCCATTTCGGAACTCTCATGTCGGTTTTGATATATTTCCGTAAAAGAGTCTTAAGATTGGTTCAAGCCATTTATACGCCGTCGCTAATGGCCGAAAGGAAAATGATTCTTTACCTGATTCTTGGTATGATACCGGCAGTCATAATTGCCCTGATATTTAAGGATCAGATCGAATCGGCATTTAGTGCCCCTCTGGCCGCCGCCATTTTTCTGGTCGTAACCGGAATTATACTGATCCTGACGGCCGCCTTTGAAAAGGGATTAGGAAAAATCGATGCACCGCGTTCGCTTCTGATAGGCTTCGCCCAGGCACTTGCCATCCTCCCCGGGATATCACGGTCCGGAATGACTATCTCCGCCGGGTTATTTACAGGTGTAAAACCGATAGAAGCGGCGGAATATTCATTCCTCCTGTCCATCCCGGCAATAATCGGCGCCATTATTTTTCAGGCAAAAGAGATTGTTGCGGTCGATAAAAGCCTCATCAGCCATTATCTTGTGGGCGCAGTGGTGGCATTTCTATCAGGCCTGTTTGCCGTATATCTTTTGCTGGATCTCATTAGAAAAGGCAAATTCAAATATTTCGGAATATATTGTATTTTGATGGGGATTCTGGGCATAGTGTATTTTATCTGATACCATGAAACAAATACTTGTTATCCGACTGGGGGCGATCGGCGATGTCGTTCTGACCTCACCGGCCATCCTTAATCTAAAATTGTCCAATCCGGGTGCAAAAATATCCCTTCTTACACGATCATACCTGGCCGGCCTGGCCTCGATGTTTACCGGAGTAGATGAGGTCCTTGAATTCCCTGCCGATGCATCAGTTCGGGATCTCTTCCTGATGGGGGAATATCTTGATAAAATGGGTTTTGACATTGTTGTTGATTTACACGGTAATATCCGTTCCCAGTATCTAAGCAAACATATCGCCGCCGGTGTCAGGGTGCAATATCCCAAACGCCGGTTTCAGCGTTGGGCGGCAGTAAAATTGAATAAAATAAATCCCGATCCGCCGCATACCATTGATTTGTATAACGAGGCTGTTGTGAAAACGGGGGGGAGGGTTTATGCCCGGCGGCCGGTGATATCGCTTCGTCCCGAAGACCTTATTGATCTGGACTTTGGCGAGGCACTACCGATTATTGCCATAGCTCCCGGCGCCTCGTATCCGCCCAAACAATGGCCGCCTGATCGCTTCCGGCAATTGGCGGTTGAAACCTTTAAACAGACACCGGCCAACGTCGTTTTATTATTGGCGGATATCGATGAACAAATGGAATCGCTTCGCGATGAGATACCACGCGAAAGATTGAAAATATTCGTCAACAGCGATCTTAACCGGCTCACAAAAATAATTGCCGCGACAGATTTGCTGGTATGCAACGACTCGGGCCTGTTGCATATAGGATCGGCCGTGGGAACCCCGGTTATTGCGCTGTTCGGGCCGACTCACCCGACTCTCGGATTTGCGCCGAGGGGAAGAAATGACACGATCATGCAGGTTGATGAACCTTGCCGGCCGTGTTCGTTGCATGGAAAACGAATCTGTTATCGAGACCGCCGGTACTGCTTCGAAAGAATCGCCGTGGATGATGTCTTAAAAGAAATAATCGAGAAAATAAATGCAGAAGAAAAGGGGTGTAAAGCAATTTTTGTGGATCGTGACGGGACGCTCTTAAAAGAAAAGGGATATCTCGATGATCCCGACGATGTGGAGCCGGAATCCGGTGCCATCGATGCTGTTCGGCGTGCCAGAAAAGCCGGATATAAGGTGGTGGTTCTTACTAACCAATCCGGTGTCGCGCGCGGTTATTATGACGAGGATACAGTCCATCGTGTCAATGAAAAAATGATTGATATTTTTGCTTCCGAGAACGCCCCTCTCGATGATGTCCTGTACTGTCCGCATTACATCAAGGGTAGTGTACCTGAGTACGCAGTGTCATGCGATTGCCGCAAGCCGGCGCCTGGAATGGTTGAAGAAGCCTGTCGACGGCATAATATCAATCCGTCAAAATCTGTTGTTATCGGTGATAAACTTACAGATGTTCATCTGGCCGCCGTTACCGGCGGGCGCGGATTACTGGTCAGAACCGGCTACGGCAGACAGGAAGAAAAATACCTTCAAAGCCAGTATATGCTTGGCCCGGAAAAAATCACCGAAAACCTGCATGAGGCCGTAAAATATATTGTCAATGGCGGAGGTAAAAGCGGCCATGCTGGTTGAAGCGGCATATTCGGAAAATCTTGGTGGCGATAAAGTAAGATGTCATCTGTGTCCCGCCGAATGCATCTTGACTGAGGGCAAGGTAGGTATATGCGGCTCGCGCTTTAATCGACATGGCACGCTAATGGTGGACAATTATGGAGAACTGGTCAGTGCCAGCTATGATCCGGTTGAAAAAAAACCGCTCTACCATTTTTATCCCGGGAAGACAATATTTTCGACAGGACCAAATGGGTGTAATCTCAAATGTCTCAACTGCCAGAACTGGGAGATTTCGCAGGGGCGTGTCCCCACCCGCTTTGTAGCACCTCATGATATGGTCAAACTGGCCGGGAGGAACGGTTCCATAGGAATCGCCTATACATATACCGAACCATTGATATGGTTTGAATATCTAAAAGATGTGGGACAGATTATCAGGGAAAACAATCTCAAAAATGTTCTTGTCAGCAACGGTTATATAAATGCAAAACCATTGCAGGAGCTTCTTCCGATAATCGATGCCGCCAATATCGATTTGAAGAGTATGCAATCGGCTTTTTATAAAAAAATATGCAAAGGAAAACTGGAACCGATACT
>QNAH01000064.1 GCA_003641425.1 Candidatus Zixiibacteriota bacterium | reverse complement strand
ATGTGATCATCAATGCCGATGATTATCTGGTTTTGTGCAAAGACCTGAATTCGTTTATGAGTTTTTATGGAAGCACCTCCAATGTGATTGAGATGAATAGCTGGCCGGCATTAAACAATGACGGCGATATTATCAAGTTGAGGGATAATTTCGAAAATGCCGTGGACAGTTTCCGGTATGATTATACTTTTGGCGGCAATTACAGCTGGGGACGCGGCGAGGAGCCGGGGATGACCGAGCGCCGGGGGCGCTCAATTGAAACGGGCGGAACGCCGGGCAGTATGAACGAGATTTATTATCAAGCGATTTCGTCTAATATAAGTGTGACCGCCGAACCGAATCCGTTTTCACCATCGAAAGACGGGCAGATGACTATCGCATTCGAGGTGCCCCCGGGTGATTATATGACAATAAAGATATATGATACAAAGGGCCGGGTTGTCAGGACCCTGGTAGAAGATGTCCCGGCTTTCGAGGGAGAAGTCATGTGGGACGGGCGCAGTGACGGGGGACGGGATCTTGCGGTCGGGATGTATATACTGTTTTTGGAAGTCGCTGATGCCGAGCAGTACAAGCAAACGGTGGTGATTGCGCCATGAGATATATCACAGTCATTTTAGCCGTATTATTGGTTGCACTGTCGGGCAATATCGGGGCTTATGAATTCGATATAGGTCGGCAGTGTGGTATGGGCGGGGCGATCTTGTTGTCGAAACCGTCGGCTACCGACAGGCTGGCCTGTCCCGCAGCGGTATCGTCCGAGAGGCAGATCGATTTTGAGGCGGGTTATCAGAGGAAATTCGAGCTGGCCGACCTTGACCGGTTTTTTGTAACGGCGGGATATCGGTATAATGATTTTTCGGTTACATTCGGATTTTCGCAATTCGGACGGAGTGATTATTACACGGAGCAGATTGCGAGGGGGGCGCTTTCATATACGGTAAGGCAATTTACGGCATCGGTCATTGCCGACGGCAAACAGGTGAGTGTCGGTGAAGCGGAAGACAATGTCACGCTTTGCGCGGCGGCGGTTGGATTTGCGGCGGGTGTCGATTATGAGTCATATCATCTCAGTGTCATAATAGATAATATCAATCGCCCGAAACTTGAAAAATGCCTGGTGGCGGAAAATACAGTCTATCATATATATGGTGAGATAGAGGGGCGGTCGAGATTCTCGATTGTCGGGCATATCGCTTTTGAAGAACATGAAAAGCCGCTGGCCGCGCTGGGGCAGTATGTCAGGTTTATCGATGAGCACGCCCTTTTCTGGGGAATCAGCAGTAATCCGCTGACATACGGAGGCGGTCTCGAGATCAAGTATCATAATTACGGATTAATGTATGCGGTATCGTATCATCCGACTCTCGGATTCACGCATAATGTATCGCTGAATCTTGCATCGGGCGGAATATTTCGTTAGTTTGGAAATGTGGAAATGTTGACTCCGAAAGAAAGACTGGCAGAATATGAAAAAAAGATACTGGCGGGATATGCCTGTTTTTCGTCGAAATCCCGCGGACGGCAATTTCCGCAGGAAGAGCATCCGATCCGGACCGCCTATCAGCGCGACCGTGACCGGGTGATACATTCGGCGGCCTTCCGGCGTATGGAATACAAGACCCAGGTTTTTGTGAATCATGAAGGTGATCATTACCGGACACGATTGACGCACAGTATCGAGGTGGCGCAGATCAGCCGGACGATTGCCAGGGGGCTGGGGCTGAATGAGGACCTGGCCGAGGCGATCGCGCTGGTGCACGATCTGGGACACACGCCGTTCGGTCATGCGGGCGAGGAAGTTCTCAATGAGTTGATGGCCGATTTCGGCGGGTTCAATCACAACCGTCAGTCGTTAAGGGTGGTCGATATACTCGAACGGCGGTATCCCGAACATCCGGGGCTGAACCTGACCTATGAAGTCCGCGAGGGGATTGTCAAGCATGAGACGGGGACAGAACCGATAATGCCGGATGTTTTTCCGCCGGACGAAAAGCCGACACTGGAGGCGGTTCTTGTCGATCTGGCCGATTCGGTGGCCTATAACAGCCATGATGTCGATGACGGATTGTCATCGGGAATACTCAGGTGGGATGCACTCGAGAGTGTCCCGATCTGGGTCGAGGTTAGAACGGAATCTGAAAAGCGTTATCCCGAATTGAGTCCGAAAAAAAGACGGCATACGATTGTCAGGCTGTTGATCAACCGGCAGGTGACCGATCTTATCGAAGAGACCCACAACAATCTTGAGAAATATAATATTCGAACACTGGCTGATGTCCGCCTGGCGCCGGAGCGCCTGGTCGATTTTTCGGCCGGGATGAAAAAGGAACTCGATGTTCTCAAGAGTTTCTTAAGCGAGAAGATGTACCGTCATCCGCATATAATGCAGTTGGCCGAACAGGCAAGGACGATAATCGAGACATTATTCGAAAAATACCGGATCGATCCGACCCGGCTTCACGGGAAGTACAAACTTCGCCTTGCCGGCGAGCCGCCGGAGACAATTATCCGTGATTTTATCGCCGGCATGACCGACCGTTATGCTTATAAAATCTATGATCAATTAAAATAATTCCATTTTGCTTCAAATGTTTTTGTTGACTTTCGGATAGGGTATTCCAATTTTAATACGTCCGGGCTTTTTTCAAAGCATGTTATCGCAATTTACGTATAACAGGGAGGTTATCCATGCACAGTAATGTATTCATGGGGCGTTTTCTGAATTGTATTTCAGATGGAGACCTGTTCAAGAAGGTCTTCGCCACGATTTTAAGAATCGTTGCGATCGTCGTTGCGATCGGGGGGCTGTATCTCTGGATAAGGCTATGGAGCCCGGTCTTTCATCTGGGCGGATTTTTCGCCGTCGTAAGCGGTATTATATTTCAATTAATCCTCATCGTTACAATTGCCATGATGGTTCATATTGTATGGCTCAGGGCCGGGACGATAGGCGATTTGCAAAAGGCGGATTTCACTGTAATTTCGATTTCCTCGATTTTGCTGAAGATGACGGGTGAATTATATGTGGTCATTTTTGTCCCGTTATCGATCGGGGGCGGAATAGGTATCTGGCTTGGCGGCGGAAACCTGATGTATTTCGTCAACAGGTTCCTGGTTTTTCTTCCCGAGCTCCCGTTCGATTTCATGCGGGGCGGCGAGTCTTCATTCCTGGGCGGACTGTTATTTATTGTCGGCGGGATCGTGGCCGCATTTCTAAGCCTGGTGTTTTTCTACCTGCTGGCCGAGATGCTGGTGGTGGCGGTGGATATTGCCCGCAATATAAAGGTCACTCGCGAGATAGCCGAGGGTTACAAAAAGCCGGAGGCCGCGATTTAATTTGGAAATGCTATTTTTGGTGAAGGGGAGTCAGCATAATGATTTTAAAATGTCCGACCTGCGGCAATATGGTTTTGAGTCCGCCCCGGAGGATGGGGGACAGATGCGGCAAAAATGGGTGCTACAGTTCTCTGTCATTTTATGCCAACACATTGGTGATGAGCCCAAAAAAGATAAGGCTTCAGTGCAAGAAATGCGGTAATGTTTATGATGCCGGTCCGAAGCGAAAGATTTTCGACACCTGCAGAGTAAATGGATGCACAGGGAAGTTAGACCGTTACTGGGGCTAGTTTGGTATTCTCGAGGAAGGGCGCCGGGGGGGCGCCCTTCGATTTTATCCTCAAATTCAGTTAATTAATCCTGCCACCGTAAGTAATTTCATCACAATTTGATGATATTTCATACAGAATATTATTCCGGCAATCAATCCGGGATAGACATCGGCCAAGATTGCCCTTTATAGAAACAATAAGCCGATTCTGGAGGAAATAAAAAAAGAGATTTTCCGGAATACCCGGTGGATCTGTCGGATGCGACGGCGCTGAGCCGGGTCTATTCGTTTTTGTCGCATGAGGATCAGGAAACGATAATCGAGAAAGTGCACAAGGAAGAAAAATCGAGTGTTGTCCTGACCGCTGAATTGAAGCATTATCTCAGCCGGAATCATGACATTTTGCGGTATTCGATCAAGCTCAACAATTACGGTATGCTTCATTCATACAGCACGCTGGTAGCGACCGAACAGGAATCGATGGCGGCGTATGAGGATGCAGAAACTGATCGAGAAAAGAAAATTGTCAGGTTCATGTGTCAGGTCTCATCTCCGCCAAGAGCGGAGATGAGACCTGATGCAACATTAATAAATGGGGCGGGCCGAAGGTGTTAAATTTCTCTGGTTATTCGCCGGCATGTATCAAGAATAATTTCTGCTGATTTGTGAAGGCGGTTTCACATATTTGTCTTCCAAATTCTGTCGAGTACGAGTTGCAATCTGCAATAAACACGCCAAGATGTTGTTAATCAATGAGATATGATTCTATCGAGACTTCTCGCTGTCAGGGCACGCGATTTGTAGTAGTAGTAAATTGTTATGGAATGTTTCTTTGGATCATACGAACGTGACGGCCTCGGGGTCGATTCCAAGAAGATGCTGGTCTGTTTTTCGATACCGAAGGCCGGGATCGCTTTCAAAGCGCCCTTTGACGGCGAGAAGATGCATACGGAATATGCCTCGCTCCTGACTTTGCTGGAATTTATTGAGCTGAATCAGAAGCTGTTTAAGGGAAAGGATTTGAAAATCTTCGGCGACAATATGGAGCTGGTCAAGCAGATCAATATTACTCGCACCTGCCGCTACGAATTCAGCGAACTTCTGAAAAAGGCGCTTGATTACAAACAGAAATACAATTTCTCGCTCGGATGGATCCCCAGCGACCGTAATCCCTCCACCACTCAGCTTTTTGATTGACAGTACCACCCTCGCCGCTTTATTATGTGGCTGTGTCACCCGGCGAATTAAATAAAGAGATTGAGGCCGGCAAATTCCGACCGGTCTATTATTTTTACGGCTCCGAGGATTTCCGCATCAAGGAGGCCCGCAGGGCGGTGGCGTCTAAATTACTGCCCAAATCGCAACAATCCACCAACCATACGGTCCTTTCGGCAAGTAAGGATAAACTTGAAGATATTTTGAATGAGTTGTCGATGATCCCGATGCTGGGTGAACGGCAACTTTTTTCGATCACCGATATTCAGGCGCTATCGGAAGTGCAAATAAAGAAGATACTATCGCTGATCGATGATAAGGATCCTAACCGGGTGGTTATTTTAACAAGTCCGTCGGCCAGGACGCCGCGCAAGACGACCAAGCTTTTTAAATACCTGGCGCAACAAACGACGGCGATCGAATTTGCCCGACTCAAGGGCGATTCGGTCCGTCGGCGAATAAACAAGATGCTGACCGACAACAAGATAACTATCGACAAAGAGGCGCTTGACATGATTGTCGAGCTGGCCGGCGGCGATCTTGGCGGAATGCTGTCCGAGGTGGGGAAATTGATCGATTATGTCGGCGAGGGGGGCAATATCAGCCGGGCGGAGGTGGCCTCGGTGTCATCGGATTACCAGGCTTACAAAGTCTTCGAACTGGCCGATTGTGCGGCTTCGGGGAAATATGATAAGGCCATGGAAGTCATAAACTTCCTGCTCAGCCGGGGCGAAAAACTGTCATCGGTATTATACTGGATGGGGGAGCATTTTGTGGGTTTGTATCTGACCCAGAACCGGAAACCCTCCGGTCCCGGCAAGAGAGATATGAGCTGGAAATATAAAGGACAGTTGGGCCGTTTCGATAATGATCAACTGGAAGGGATAATCCGGGAAATCAGCGAGGCCGATTTTGATCTAAAGACAAGCCGGATCAATTCAGAGCGGCTGACAATCGAGAAGCTGATATTCAAAATTTGCTCGGGACATCAGAAAAAAGCAAATGTCTAAAAAAATCGGGGAAGAATCGTCCCGGTCATCTGTAAATCACACGGATTCGTCTGCGGACGACCGCGCTTTGATATTCGCGGCCGCCGACGGCGACAAAAACGCATACGGCAAACTGGTAATAAAGTACCAGAAGAGATTGTTCAGGTTTATATTGATGATGCTGGGGGGAAAGGATATGACTGAAGATGTCGTGCAGGAGGCATTTGTAAAGGGCTATCTGGCTCTCGGAAGTTTCGAGCCGGAAAGACCGTTTTATCCCTGGATCGCGACGATTGCTCGCAACCTGACCCTGAATCTCATCAAAAAAGAGGGGCGTGAAAAACCGGCGTCGGATTATGACGATCTAATTGCATCGCTTCCGGACAGTTCGACCAGCCCGCTTGACCGTATTATAGATAGAGAGAATGACCGACATTTTGCCGAGGCGGTGAAGGCATTACCGCCGCCATACCGGGCAGTATTTGTGATGCGGATGTTCGAGAAGAAAAGTTATGAGCAGATCGGGCGGGAGCTGAACATCTCGCCGGGGACGGTCGATTCGCGGCTGTACCGGGCGCGGCAGAAATTGCTGGAATTATTAAAAGATTATTTGTAAGTAGATACCATGGACTGCGATAAAGTAAAAAAGTTGCTTTCACGATTTATCGACGATCAGCTTGGTGCGGAAGACCGGGCGGCGGTGGAGAAGCATCTTGAAAGCTGTCCGGATTGCATCGCGTATTATGAACAGTTGCTGGCTCTGGGCAGGATGGCCGATGATTTTGATCTAGGCGGTGACGAATCTTATTGGGAAGAGCAAAAGGACGCGGTCCTGGACAGGATCGAGAAGCTTGAGTCGGACAAGGTTGTACCGGTTACAAAACGATCATATCGCGGTCTGATTTATAAGGTGGCGGCGGTAGCGGCATCGATTGCGCTGATTGCCTATGTGTCAATTTATGAGTTGAAAGAGACCGGCCCGGGCAGTGTGAGTTTTAAGTCCGAAAAGACGATAGAATACAGGTCGGTCGAGTCGACTGTTAAGACGCCACCGGTGGTTGACGCTGATGCCGATACGGTATCCGGCCGGATGCTTCCGGAATTATTCGAGAGTGTACGTATTTCGAAGCGGGATGAAACGGTTGTAAACGAGAAGAAAAAAACTACAGTAAGTGATGAAGGGGAAGAAAAGGTACGGATAGAAGCCCCGAAGCCGGTGGAAATTGGTCAGCCTGCCCCAAAAATCACCGTTGACGAATTAAAAGAATTGGGCGTTGAAGCAGAAATTGCCAAAAAGGCGGATGAACCAACTGCAGATGCTGATAAAGGAGAGGATACAAAGGGCGGTAGACGCGAGAAGAAAGCCATGCCTGATGTTGCCGATGAATCAGTCAAGCAATTATTCATCGAGGTCAAAGGAGCCGATACGCAGGTTGAGGATATTGGCACGCAGGCTTTGCCCAAAGATGTACTCGATGAAAGTATGGCGAGGCTTCAGCATCTGTCGGTTGATTCCGAGAAGGATTCCGGGCCATCGGTGGATGAATATATGGCGCGATATGATGTAGAGATGCAGTCGGCGGAGTTGAACAGGAGAGGAGTCGATCCGGAATTATTCGACGGTTATACCACCGAGGAAGTGGCGTTATATATTAATTCTTATGACAAGGCGAATCAATTGAGGGAAAAATATATTTATGTGTTAACCGCCGGAGAGAAAAGCGGCAGGATGTCCATTGCGACGGCGAGTAAATATTCCGCCACGGTTTCCTCGCAAAAAAGTATTTCCGGGGGGCTGTCCGGCGACTCGCTCAGTATTGTTATCAGGAAGATGGCCGATGCCTTTCACCGGCTCGGCATGGTGACACCTTCGCAGAAGGAACGGGAGGATATGCAGGAGTATCTCGAAATCCTTAAAAAGCAGGCTGATTCAGGCACGGTGGAAGAGATAAGTCATTATATCGATGATCTCGAGTCGGCGACAAAATAGAAACCTTCACAGTCCAAATTCGTATCTTCTAAATAGAGAATCAAATCAGTCATTCAAGGAGTGACCCATGGACAAGAGAGTTTACAGGTCAGTAACCGACAGCAAAATCGCCGGTGTTTGCGGCGGACTTGGTGAATATTTCAATGTCGATCCGACCATAATCCGAATAATCGCCGTTTTGCTGATTTTTGCCGACGGTGTCGGTATCCTGGCATATATAATCGGGTGGATTGTCATGCCCAAACGCCCCCTGGCCCTGGAGGGGGAGGTACCTCCGCCGCCGCCATCGGATCCGGCCGGCAAGGAGACCGGCAGTCTCGCCAAATTTTTACCGGGTCTGATACTGATTGCAGTCGGGGCCGTCTTTCTCTTCAAGAATGTCTTCTGGTGGTTCGATTTCTGGGATTTCTTCTGGCCCGCTATTATAATTGCGGTCGGGCTGGCATTAATTCTCAGCAGTTCCCGAAAGAAGGAACTGCCGCCGGAACAATCAGGGGATATTCAGGAGATTAAATGAGAACGGCAAGTCTGATTATCGGTGTAATTCTGGTCATAGTCGGCAGTCTGCTGTTACTTGGCAGTGTCGATGTGGTCGAATTCGGATTGTTTGATTTCTGGCCGGTGATTTTGATTTTTATTGGTCTGGTTATACTTTTAATCAGGCCCCGCAAACAGCCTTTGATAGATCCTACTCTGAAAAAGGAGTTGAATGATGACACCAAGTAAATTGCGCTGGGGATTATTGTTTATTACTGTCGGAGCGTTGCTGTTACTGAACAATGCCGGTTATCTCGACTGGGATTACTGGCTGGAGCTTTTGTTCTGGTGGCCGGTCCTCCTGATCGCCATCGGTATCGAAAAAATATTTCAGAAAACCAAACTTCAATTTATAGCGTACCTGTCACCGCTGGCGTTGATCGCAGTCATGGCCTATATTGCGGTTGATATCGGTCCTGACCGGTGGGAGCGGAGTTTTGTCGACCGTTACCACTGGAAAGCCGAAAGTGAGGAAAACATCGAAAAGATCGAGGCGGTTATAAATCACGGGCGGGCCAATCTGACGGTTAATCGCAGCAGTTTTGATCTGGCCTCGGCAAAATTCGACCGTTTTTCCCGCAAGCCCGATATTGATTTCACCACCAGGGACGGCGTGGCCAGTCTTATGATCGACCGCACCGGCGGCCGGCGCAGTCCGATCATTATCAGCGGCCGCGGATCGTATCATGGCTGGCGGGTATCATTTTCTGATGAAATACCGCTTAGTTTGAAATGCAACGGCCGTTCTGCAGATATAGACCTTAATCTGGAATCGATTCCGCTTTCCGATCTGACAGTCGAAGACGATAACGGTGATATCTATTTGAAAGTCGGCGACAAGATGGCCCTGGTCAGTGTCAATGTGAGCGGCGAGGATGCCGATTTGCGGATCAAGGTGCCTGAAGGCTCCGGTATAAAATTCAGCGGGGATGAATATGCCGCTTTTCTGCGAAGCCTGAAGCTTATCGAAAACGAGAATTTTTATATCTCGGAGGGATTTAATGAGGCCGAGACGAAGATATCATTTGATCTGGACGAGGGACTGCGGCACCTGTCAGTGACCTATTATTGATAAAGATCAATTAATATCAGGGCCGTCGTAATATAAAAGGCGGCCCTTTTTTATCAATGCCGCCGCGGTCATGAATTTGAATATATTAATAATTCAACCCCCATCGGAAAAATCTTGCTTGGATACAGGATTCTGAGTATCTTGCGCGACATACCGGGAACGATCATGAAAAAAATATATTGTTTTATATTAATGGCCGCGTGTTTTTTGTACGGATGCGCCGGTGAGAAGGGAACCCCGCTCTGGGAGGAGAAGGGAATACTTAGGGTCGGAACCGATGCCACCTACCCGCCGTTTGAACTGGTCAGTACCAATTCAGGCCGGCCCGAGGGTTTCGATGTCGATATTATCAGCGCCGTCTGCCGTGTGCATGACTGGCAACCGGAGTTCATTATCACCCCGTTTGACGGAATCATCCCCGGATTAAAGAGCCGCAAATACGACTGCATCGTCTCGGCCATGACGATAACGCCGCAACGGGAGGCAATCGTGTCGTTTTCGCAGCCATATTATCTGGCCGGGCAAATAGTGGCGGTGCCGCTGGAGGATTCGGTTATCATGTCGGTCGATGATCTCCGGGGGCGCAATGTCGGTGTGCAGCTGGGTACCACCGGGGAGAGGATGGCGAAATCACTGAAGGGGCTGTCGGTATTTTCATTCGATAATATCGGGGCGGCTTTTATCGATATGGAGAACGGTCATATCGATGCCGTTTTGAACGATTTTCCAACGACCATGGAATATATAAGGCGTCAGGGCAAAGCCAAGACGGTCGGTGATCTTCTTTCGACCGAGCACTATGGCATTGCGGTGAGGAAAGACGATACCGTGCTGTTGAGTAAGATAGATTCGGCCCTGACCATAATAACGGAAAGCGGGGAGTACGATCGTATTTACCGCCGCTGGTTCAGTATTCCCGATTCGGCTGAATAATTGCATTTTGTTAATATAATTCATTCATACCTGCCGAAAAAAAAGAGGTT
>QNAH01000063.1 GCA_003641425.1 Candidatus Zixiibacteriota bacterium | reverse complement strand
TGGTACAGGATGCCGCAGACATATGCTTATTATGTCGACGGCCAGAGGGGCTTCGGTTCGTATCCGCGAAACGCCCAGGGTCTGGCAAACGACGCCGTTCTGGCGGCCGATCCCGATGTTGATTTTGATCTTTACGATACTTACGGTCCGGGCGGCGGCGCCGACGGTTATGTCGACGGTTTATTCGTCATTCATTCCGGACCCGGTTACGAGGAAACCGGCAATCTGAACGATATTCACTCCCATCAATGGTCCCTTGTGTCCTCTCTTTATCTCGATGGCGTTACGATCAGCGACTACTCGATGGAACCGGAGGAAAGAGTCAATACTTATTCGCTGGTCGATATGGGCGTCTTTGCCCACGAGTACGGCCATGTTCTCGGCCTGCCCGATCTGTACGATATCGATTACAAACCATCTACATCCGATGGTCTCGGCAGATGGTCGCTGATGGCAGGGGGAAGCTGGAACGGTAACGGCCGCTTACCCGCCCACATGGATGCCTGGAGCAAGTCTTATGTCGGCTTTGTCGAACCGTTGAATGTCACTGTAAATATGACCGATGTCGAGTTCCCGCAGGTTGAATCGGAAGCGGTCATTTATCGCCTCTGGGCCGATGGTACAGTCGGAAATGAATACTTCCTTGTGGAAAACCGTCAGAATGTCGGTTTCGACTCCAATATTCCCGGAGCAGGACTGCTGATATACCACGTTGACGACAACAAATGGGGCAATATCGATGTCAATCATTATCATGTCGCTCTGGAACAGGCTGATGGTCAGTTTGATCTGGAGTTCTCGTCGAGTAACGGCGATGCCGGCGATCCGTGGCCGGGCACCGTTAATAAAAGATCGTTCGACGACCTCTCCACACCTGACAGCCGGGATTATTTTAATTTTACCACCCGGGTGTCGGTGTGGAATATATCAAATTCCGACTCCCTGATGACCGCCAATCTGGATATTGAGTGGTCGCGCCCGTACTACACGCTTGACACCAAGGTTTTCACCGATGCCGGCGGCGACGGTTTTCTTGACCCGCTGGAAACGGTCGAGTTCGTTTTCGGGCTGACCAACTACTGGAAAGATGTCGGCAATGTTATTGTGACCCTTTCCTCCAATGATCCGGACATAGTCTTCACTGTCCCATCGGCGACATTTTCATTTATCGCAGGCGAGGGCGGTACCGCCGGCAACAATTCAAATCCCCTCGAGTTTATAGTACCCGACCTGAACTATCCCACCTATGATTCGTTCTATGTCAGTATCGAATCCGACGGCGGACAGTTTGTCGATACATTCAAACTGGAGCAAATCGTCGGACGTCCCGAAATTCTGCTTGTCGACGATGACCGGGGTAAAAACTACGAGGATTTGTATCTGGGCGATCTCAAGAAAAAACAGGCCCCGGCGGATTATTGGGAAAAAGCAACACAGGGCTCCCCGGGCGGCGCCGATCTGAGTGAATACCCCGCCGTTATCTGGTTCACCGGCGATACATCCTCGAATCTGATGGATCCCGCCGATATTCAGGCGCTGAAGGATTTTCTTGACGGCGGAGGTAATCTATTCCTGACCGGACAGGGCCTGGCCAATGAACTGCACAATGAAGACTCCGCCTTCCTGGCCGATTATCTCCATGCCCGTGCCGATATTCTGTTTTTCAACCTGATTCATACCGGTGTCACCGGTTCGCCAATCGCGGACGGTTTGAGCTTCCGTTATCCCAGCGGCACCAATCAGGAATACGCGACTTCACAAATGATCGAAGTGATCCCGCCGGCCCAGGCCGCCATCAATTTCAGCGGCGGCGGTCCCTCGGCGCTGAGCTACGACGGCAGTTCGAAAATCGTCTATTTCAACTGGGGTTACGAAGCCGTCTCTAATGATTTCAGCTCCTACGATACCCGCGACACTCTCCTGTCGAATATTCTGATGTTTCTGACCAATTGGGAACCATTGCCCTGTCTTGACAGCGACGGCGACGGTTTCGGTGATCCCGGCCATCCGGAAAATCTCTGCCCCGACGACAACTGCCCCGACATTGCCAATTCCGACCAAAACGATTATGATGGAGACGGATTAGGTGATGCCTGCGATAATTGTATCTATGTGGCTAATATCGATCAGACCGATTCTGACGGCGACGGGGTCGGCGATCTTTGTGATAATTGCCCGGACACATACAATGAGAACCAGTATGACAACGATTTTGACGGGCTCGGCAATGAATGCGACAACTGCGAAGATGTTTCCAATATTGATCAGACCAATTCGGATGATGATGAGTACGGCGACCGGTGCGATAACTGTCCCGGTATCACCAATGCCGATCAGGCCGACAACGATGGTGACAATGTCGGTAATGTCTGTGACAATTGTGTCGATACCGGCAATCCCGACCAGGCCAATTCTGACAACGATACCATGGGCGACCTGTGCGACAACTGCCCGACCATGACCAACCAGGATCAAAGCGATGTCGATACTGATTTGGTCGGCGATCTCTGCGACAATTGCCCCGATAAATACAACCCGGATCAGGCGGACAGTGATGATAATGGTATCGGCGATGTTTGCGACTGGATCTGCGGCGACTCCGACAATAACGGGAAACTGAACCTGCTCGATGTGGTATACACAATCAATTACCTGTATAAGGGCGGGCCCGCGCCTGATGTCCCGGCCTCAGTCGATGCCAACGGCGATCTGAGTATGAATCTGCTGGATGTTATATATTTGATCAATTATCTGTATAAAGGCGGCCTTGAGCCGATATGCTATTAGCCTATCTGTGAATAAGGAAACTAAAGGGCCGATCCGTTCGGCCCTTTTTTATTCTCTGCTCTGTCGTTTTCCCTTACCAGTGATTATAAAATTGGATAAAATCCTTGACAAAAATGGATAAATCATACATATTTATATTGAAATAAATTCCACCGCTTCATGTATCTTTTTCGCTTGAAGACTTATAAAGTCGGCTATAAATCATTTTGAGTCGTGTTGGAGAAGGGAGGAGTCATGGCAGCAAGACTATCCGGCACATTCACTTCCATCTCATTGCTGATATTAATCATATCAGTAACCTCATCGGCCGCCCTAAAACCGATTGATATATCGGTTACCGGTAAGTTACTCCCGGATAATGAATCCGCGGTCGAACCTGTAAGCACAGATCCGGTTCTTCCGCCCCCGATCGGCAATATCGTTGCCTGGACAATGCCGGGGGTGCAAAAAGATACATCCGTAAGGATATCCAATAATTTCACCGAAGATTTGATCATCGAAAGTATCGAGGTGGTCGAATTGAACGGCCCGGCGGGCTGGCTCGACGTCGGCAATTACGGTCCGATAACCATTACCCCGGCTGATCCCAATTTCTATGATCTCGATGTCTATCTCAATGTCGGCGGCATAATCAGTATGAGCGGGCAGTATGCCAAGGGTCAGATCAACCTGTACGTGCCGGGCTACGAGGATCCGGCGACCATCGAGGTCTATCTCTACACCGCCCTCGTGGATTATTTCCCCATGGATATCAGAACCGCCTGCACCAGGATTAAACTAAGCTATGATGGTAAGCTTGGCGGCGTCGATGAGGCCGTTGTGGGCGGATATAACATGAATTTCTTCGATGATTGCGATACCACCCAAAATACCGTCGCGACCAGCAACAGCAGTATTTATATCTATGAAGGAAGCCCCTTTGTCTGCCGGATCAACGAACAGGGCGATACTGTTCTGAATTCCGGCATTTATTCGGCCTGCTGGACGGATGGCGACGGTTTTAAGCCGCTCGGTCTCGGAGCCGACTCGACAACCTGGCCCGATTATCAATACGGTTATACCAATCTTATGACCACCGATGAAAAAATAAATGTCGAAATCGAATATTTTGCCCCGCTCAATCCGGATACCTGCAGTTTCATAGCCGTTATTGAGAAGGTTCGTAATAATACCTATGACATTCTGCGTGATGTTTTTCTTGGGGAGTTCACCGACTGGGATATACCCTCGGATCTGGCCTTTTTTAACAGCTCCGGATGCGACTCCTCCAGAAATCTCATCTATTGCATCGGCACCGATTTTTTCGAAGACTCGATCCCCAACAATGATTGCGTCCCTGCCGATCAGAGAATGGGCGGTATCGCATATATTGCCGGTTTTCGAGGTAATGGGGGAATAATAAGTCAACCCCGCGCCATGTGGTCGGCCGCAAATAAAGATTATGTCTATAGCACTCATGGTTTCGAGCCGGTGCAGATGTATGATACCATGTCGCAGCGGATTGGATACACCATATATGAAGAAGGGCCGACATGGGCCGATTACGAGGACCTCCACCTGGTCTCGGTCTTCGGACAATTCGACCTCTACCCCAACGAAACAATCACCTTCATCTATATCATTCTGTCCGAGTATGACCGCGGCGCCGCAGGTATGCAGGAAACCGTGGATAAGGCCGTCGCCTGGACTGCCGGACATCTTCCGCTCGGGCAGTGCTGTTTCTTCGATGGCGGCACCGAGCCGACATGCGATATGCTCTCCTACCAAGACTGCCACGCCACCGGCTTGATGTATTCATGGGATATCGACAGGGATTGCGGACAGCCATGCGTGTGTAATTGCCTGCCCGGCGATGTCGACAATTCCGGAAATTATAATATTCTTGATGTCACTTATTTGATCAACTATCTATACCGGGGAGGTCCGGCGCCAATACCATACGAGCTCTGTTCCGGTGATGTCTCCTGCAATTGCGGTAATCATAACATCCTGGATGTGACCAGTATGATAAACTATCTCTACAAAAGCGGCCAGCGCCCATGCAACTGCTGGGAATGGATTATAAAATGCGGCCTACCCTTAAGATAATAATATACCGCCGAAGTAAAAACAGGCCCGTCCCGCGGGCCTGTTTTTTATCCGCATGCTTTTCAATGAATATTGAATCTGCACTGTACTTGAAGAAATTACTTGACAACGTGGACTGTATTGATTATAATTGTAATGTAAGACATCCCACCATATTCTTTAGTCCCTCACAGGTATCATCAAACGTCGCCATGGAAAGCTTTAAATGCGTTTGATGGCAGTTGCCCCATCTGCTGAAGTGACAACCTTAAATATGGAGGGAGTTTGCCTATGATTATTTGAGAACATGCGGCGGTTGGGGGGAATCGCTCCGGATTCATCAAACCGTCACAGCCGGACCGAATCGACAGGCGGACATCCTCAGGGACATTACGCTCAAGGCACATCGCGGCCTTTCTACTTTTTGAGCCGTCATGTCTGATCATTTCCGGCGGCATGTTCGTTCAACCTTCGGCTTAACAGCCGATGATAATAACAATCCGCAATACTTCCGGCCCCGGTCATAACCCCTGACCGGGGCTTTACTTATCCCATCCAGTATGGGAAAAACTCCATATTTTCGGCCCCGCCGTTTCAAATAAAACCATCCCTTCCTGTTCACACTTTCAACATTCGTATTTATAATCCCATGAACACCAACAACATAATCCCGCGGCCGCATTTCTGCCCCTCGACGGCATCCGGATTGCAAAATACTCCTGCGTGAAGACAAAACGATGAATTTAAAGGGTGCTGATATGCAGGTAAAGTTTACGCTCACTATGGATGATGTCACCGTCGATGGAAAAAATATCGACTCCCTCGTTTTCGATTGGATTTCGGAAGTCGACTATAATGAGGTCCTTTCCATCTCCCATAACTGGATTTCATCCCAAAATTTCCTCACCAAAAGGATGAAAGGCCTCAGCCGTGTCGGAGAGTCATCATTGACCATCGAACCCCTGGAGGATTTCTAATCAGGAGCCGGCCATGAATGATATCATGCAGCAAATAATGACCCAGTTCAACGATCCCTCGGGACTGTTTGTCACCGCCAAAGGATTTATCCAGGATCGTTTCGGAACCCCCGGCCTGATCGCCGCCGCCATCCTGCTGGTAAGCGTTATGGGGCTCGTCCTCTCCAAGGCGGTCAAGATGTCATTCGATATTGTCCGCTTTGTGGTGGTACCCTCGGTGGCCGTTACCTTTATTGGTACTTATTTTCTGCCGTTTTCCTTTGTCTATATCTTTCCGGTAACTGTCGCCTTCTTCTCCATAATCCTGATCATCAAAGGGTAAGTCAGATGGCAGGAAAATCACGTTTCAGGGCCGAAAAAGCAGGCGCCAAAAATAAACTGCATCGCGAACCGGTCAGCCGTCAAGGCAACGAGGAAGTTGTCAATCCTTTCGAAGAATCGGACTGCCTCGATAAAGACAAGATGTTTATCGAGTGCCCCGGCGCCACCGTGTACGATCCAGATACGCGCGAAATCATTGCCGGGGTCCGCTTTCTCGACGAAGACAATCCTTCCGCCGGTTACGAAATCATCGATCAGCAGGTCTTTGCCCCCGAACATCGCCGCCGGCGATTGATCCGAAAAGAGGACTATAAACGGATCCGGCGGTGTCAGGCCTGCCAGGATTTGACCGTCAGACTGATGCGCCGGGAGGGCCCCGATTTCTTCATTCCCAACCCCAAATTTCCCCGAAAAAAGCAGCTCAAACCGGTTGAAAAAACCTGGTGATCAAACCTCGAAAAAAGCCCTGAATTTTTCTGTAACTCATTATAAATTAATTAGATAGCAGGGAACTTTTCCCTTGCAAAAGTGTTTAACATATACTATCTTAAACGATATGTTTAGAGAGTATAATACCGGGCTTAAAAACCGGACGGTTAAAGTCGGACCGTTGCTGGATAAGATCCTGGCCGGGTTTGGCCTCGCTCATAATCTGGGCGGATGGAGGATCGTCAATCGATGGCCGGAAATCGTCGGCGATAAAATCGCCGAGGTTTCAAAAGCGATAAGATTCTCCGACGACACCCTGATGGTCTCCGTCAAGGATGCCGCATGGCGGCAGCAATTGTCCATGGAAGTGGACCGGATCCTGAAGGAAATACATGCCGTCCCCGGTGGAAAAGCGGTTAAGAAAATACATTTTGTCTCGTAACAGGAAAGGACTGAAGGATAGATGAAAGACGATACGGTAACTGCGGAAGTGGAAAAGAAAGACAGCAGCCAGTACGATGCCAGGAAGATTACCGTTCTAAAAGGTCTCGAGGCGGTCAGGCGCCGCCCCGCCATGTATATAGGCGATATCAGCCAGCGCGGATTGCATCACCTTGTTTACGAAGTGGTCGATAATTCAATCGACGAGGCAATGGCCGGGTTCTGTACCAATATCAAAGTCGAAATACATGAAGACGAGTCGGTCACCGTGACCGATAACGGCCGCGGCATCCCGGTCGATAAGCACCCCACCCAGAAAAAATCGGCCCTCGAAGTGGTCATGACCATGCTTCATGCCGGAGGTAAATTCGATCATTCAAGCTATAAAGTCTCCGGCGGCCTGCATGGTGTCGGCGTTTCGGTCGTCAATGCCCTGTCCGAATGGTGCTGGGTCGAAGTGGCCCGCGACGGTGAAGTTTATCGCCAGGAGTATAAACGCGGTATCGCCGCTACCAAAGTGGAAAAAGTCGGCAAACGCAAACAGACCGGTACCAAAACCTGTTTTATGGCCGACAGCGATATTTTCTCCAATGTAAAATATAAATTCGACATCCTGGCCTCGAGATTACGCGAGCTGGCCTTTCTCAATGCCGGATTGAGAATAGTCCTTCTCGATCATCGCCATGACAAAGAGGTGGAATTCTATTACAAGGGCGGTATTTCCTCCTTCGCCGAATACCTGAATGAAAATAAAAACGTCCTCTACCGCAGACCGATATATATTCAGAAAGAAAAGGACGGAGTCGATGTCGAAATCGCCATTCAGTACAACGACAGCTATGTCGAAAATCTCTTTTCCTATGTTAATAACATCAACACTATCGAAGGCGGCACCCATCTGACCGGTTTCCGAACCGCACTGACCCGGACCATCAATAACTATATCACAAAAAATAATCTGATCAAAAACGGAAAGAATGGCAAAAACGGTAAAAACGGCATCAGCGTTCTTGGTGACGATTCCCGCGAAGGTCTGACCGCCATCATTTCGGCCAAAGTCCCCAATCCCCAGTTCGAGGGACAAACCAAGACCAAACTGGGTAATTCCGATGTCCGCGGTATTGTCGAAAGTGTCACCAATGAATATCTGGGGCAGTTCTTCGAAGAGAATCCGCCGATTGCCAAGAAAATTGCCGAGAAAATCATCTCGGCCGCCCGTTCGCGCGAGGCCGCCCGCAAAGCCAAAGAGCTGACCCGCCGCAAAACGGCGCTCGATCATGCCGCCCTGCCGGGTAAACTGGCCGACTGCTCCATGAGTGACCCGGAATCATGCGAGATATATATTGTCGAGGGTGACTCGGCCGGAGGTTCGGCTAAACAGGGCCGCGACCGTAAATTCCAGGCCATTCTTCCCCTCCGCGGCAAAATTCTGAACGTCGAAAAGGCGCGTTTGGATAAAATCCTCTCCAATAATGAGATCAGAACCATGATCACTGCGCTCGGGACCGGAATCGGCACCGATGAATTCGATATCGGCAATCTGCGTTATAACAAGGTCATCATCATGACTGACGCCGATATCGACGGCGCCCATATCCGCACCCTCATCCTGACCTTCTTTTTCCGCTACATGAAAGAGCTGGTCAAGCAGGGACATATATATATCGCCCAGCCGCCCCTGTATCGCGTTTACAAGGGCAAAAAAGAGCAGTACGTATTCTCCGATGAGGAACGCGATCGCGCCATCGCCCAGCTCGGTAAAGACGGTGTCTCGATCCAGCGCTATAAAGGTCTCGGTGAAATGAATCCGGAACAACTCTGGCGCACAACAATGGACCCCGAAACCAGGACTCTGCTCAAGGTGGACGTGGAGGATGCCAAGGAAGCCGATCGGCTGTTTTCGACTCTCATGGGTGATGCGGTTGAGCCGAGGCGCCAGTTTATCCAGGAAAACGCCAAGTATGTCCGAAATCTGGATATCTGACATATGATAAAATCGATTTTCACCCGGCGGGTTTTCACAAACCCGCCTTTCTTAATGCCGTTGATATGTGATTGACTACAAAAATATCCGATGTGAATTGTCTATAATTCCGTCATAAACTGACGTAAAATTATTATTAAACCGCTTTAAATAAGCCCCAACACGAAAGGAATTATTATGCACGGCTTCTGTCATATTGAGCTTCCATGCACCGATTTCGCCAAAATCGGGAAATTTTACACCGATGTCTTCGGATGGAATGTCCGGGAAATCCCGGAGATGAATTATGCCATGTTCCAGACCCCCGACGGCCCGGACGGCGGCTTCAGCAAACAGGCCAAAATCGCCGGTGAACCCGGAATCGCACTGTATATCGAGGTCGAGGATATCGACGCCATCCTGAAAAAAATCGAGGAAGCTGGCGGAAAAGCGGTTCATCCCAAAACCGCGATCTCTCCCGATTTCGGATTTTTCGGTATTTTCACCGATGTCGAGGGCAACTCAATCGGGCTCTGGTCCAAAAATTGATATTTTGACAATACACTTCATGCCCTGATCGCCTGATTATTTAAATCCGGTCAGGGCTTTTATTTTCCTTGCGAAACGATTATCATCACTTATAATTATAAGTGAAATCAAATTTTCTCGATATAGACCGGCAGTTCTGTCGGGCAGATATTATGGATCAGTACTACTCGGAAAAATTGACAGCCAAAAGATTGAAACGGTGCTATGAAATTGCTCAGCCGCGTGTTAAACAGTATCTAAAGGCCGAGATCATCCATGTCCTTACAAAACTGCGAAGCACTGACACCATTCTTGAACTCGGATGCGGCTATGGCCGCGTCATCAGGTACCTCTGCCCTCATGTGAAGGCGCTGGTCGGCATCGACACTTCCATGTCCAGCCTGAAAATGGCGTATAACGAACTTCGCCCGGCCGCCAATTACTGCCTGTGCCGGATGGATGCCGCCGTTCTCGGTTTCAGGGATAATACTTTCGATAAAACGATATGCATCCAGAACGGCATCTCGGCCATCAAGGCCGATCAACTGACTCTTATCAATGAAGCTATCCGTGTCACCCGTCCGGGCGGCAAATTGTATTTTTCCAGCTATTGCGAGAAATTCTGGGACGAGCGCCTGGAATGGTTCTGCGCCCAGGCCAAAAAAGGATTGCTAGGCGAGATCGATTATGACAAAACCGGCGACGGGACTATAATCTGTAAAGATGGTTTCAAGGCAACCACCGTCTCCCCACAACAATTCGAATCGCTTGCCGAACAGGCCGGGGTACATGCAGATATTAAAGAAATAGACGGTTCAAGCGTTTTTTGTGAAATGTTAGTTAAATAAATAATGGTTGAAAAATATGTGATTTTTTATTTATTGACCGACATGGGTTAATTGAGTAAATTGGATTTTAAAAATCTTCTGGAAAAGGCTTAGATGAAAAAAATATACTGTGCCGG
>QNAH01000062.1 GCA_003641425.1 Candidatus Zixiibacteriota bacterium | reverse complement strand
CTCGGTAATATCGACCTTGCCATCGACAAACTTACCAATCGCCGCAGTACCGATGCCATCGGTTATCAGCGTGAGGCTCTCTGGAGCCTGAACCGCGCGGCGCTTAATATGCTCGATGCTCTCGAACAACAGAACCAGTGCAATAAAGGCGGCAGTTGCGATAATCCGTCACAGAAAATGGAATCGCTCTGTATGCAGCAGCAGAAACTCAATCAGCAGACACAGTCGCAGTGCCAGAATCCGAATAATATGGGCCCGGGCGGGCAGGAGGCCATGAAACGTCTGGCCGCAGAACAGGGAGCGATACAAAAATCACTTCAGGAACTGGAACAGGAATTCGGACAAAGCCGTGAGGTGCTCGGACGTCTCGATGCTGTCGCCGAAGATATGCAAAAAGTGGTCGATCAGCTCAGTAGCGGCGAGGTCGGACATGAAACGATCGACCGCCAGCTCAAGATTTATTCGCGGATGCTCGATGCTACCAGGACGATGCAGAGAAAAGACTTTACCGATCAGCGCAAGGCCGCGATTGGTCAGGATGTCCTGAGATCATCGCCGGCCGCCCTGTCCGGCAATCATCTGCAGGGAGGTCTCGATGTCGAAGACAGGCTCCGCCAATTCCTCGATGAAAGCTATCCCGAGGAGTACGAACAGCATATCAAGGCTTATTTCAAGGCTCTTCTGGAATCGATGAATTATCAATCACCTCTTCCGGCGGATGACAATGAATAAATGCCTTTCGATTTTTATATTCCTCCTGTTTCTTACGCTCTCTTTCTCGGCATTCGGTCAGGTTGAAAAACCTCAAAGAGTGCCGGATTTCCGCATGGGGGGGGAAGATAAAGATAGAAGGGCCGAATTTGATGATTTGATCCTTGCCCGTCAGCTGATGACCCGGGGAGCCTATCTCAGCGCCGTCGAATTTCTCGAGGACATGTATGCCAAGGATCCCTCGCGGCGTGAAACCGTTTCGCTTCTCCTGGACTGTTATCTTCACCTGAAAGCCGCTTCCAGGGCCGAGCTGTTACTGCAAAGACTTCTCGAAAAATACCCCCTTGACTATGAATATCATATCAGGCTCTTTGAGCTGTACCTGCAGTCGGGGGTCGATTCGACCGTCGAGAAGCAGATCAACAATATGCTTGATAAATATCCGGGCAATCCGGACATATACCGGACCATCATCATCAAACTGCTCAATTACGGCTTCAATGACAGAGCCCTGTCCATGATAGAATCTGGGCGTGTCAGATTCTCAAATCCCATTCTTTTTGCCCTCGAGAGAGCCGCCCTGTTCGAAAATCGCGGTGATTACCGCAACGCGGTCAAAGAATATTATACCGCCGCCGTCTCCGATTCACTCCTGAGAACCGAGGCAGACCGAAAATTGGCCCTGCTGCTTCGGTATCCGGGAGCGATCGATGAGGTCATCGGGTCTCTGAAAAGCATTCTGGATTCATTGCCGGATGATACCTACGCCATGAAAATCCTGCAGGAGGCTTATATCCGGGCCGACAGGTTCGAGGATGCCTTTGGAGTATCCATCCAGCTTGACTCCCTGCAGAAAAACGACGGGCGTGAGCTGTTTCGATATATGAGAAACTGTCACCTGAGAAAAATGTACGAACAGGTCATTGTCATGGCCGAGTATGTTAATGAAAAAAATATCGAGAAAAATGAAATATCACAATACAGGTTTTATTATGCCGAGGCGCTGGAGGGAGTCGGAAGATACCGGGATGCTATCGAGGTTTACCGCTCAATAAAAGATAAATACCCGTTAAACCGCGACAAGGCCAGGGCGGCTCTGGAAATCGGCAATATATATCGTTATGACATGTTCGAGTACGATACGGCCCGGATCTATTATGACTCCGCCGCCTGGTCTTTCAATATCGGCCCGACCCGTTTTTCCGCCAGATTGGAACTGGCCCGGCTTAATATCCTGAAAGGACAGCTCGACTCGGCCGCGATCGGATTCTCGGGATTGCTTGTTGAAGGTGGCGAAGCTGAACGAAACGAGCTTGTTTCTTATAATCTGGCCATGATCCTGTTTTATCAGAAAAAATTCGGTGAAGCCGACCTGGCCTTTCGCAAAATTATCGCGGATTTTCCGAGAGGTTACTATACCAACGATGCCATAATAAACAGCCTGATAATTCGTGAAGCCCAATCATCATATCTAAAGGCGCTTCATCTCTATGCCGAGGCTATATATTACGAGGCCAGGTTGATGCCCGATTCGCTGGTCGAAAAATATAAAGAGATTATCAGCAGGGGCCAGTCTTCGCTGACCGGATTGGCCATGCTGAGATTGGCCGAACATTATTACCAATTCCATGACACCTCCGCCGCCCTTGGCGTAATAAACCAGATGGCAGAGAGTTATGGGGACGATTACTTTTTCCCGTATGCCCTGAAACTGAAAGGGGAGATCTTATCCCAAAATCCCGATCGTTCGGATGAGGCCGCAGAGATTTACAGGGATTTACTGCAAAATTTCAACAGTTATCCCTTTACGGGAGAAATTAGAGAAGCTCTGCAAATCCTTGAAAATGCCCGCCCGGCAAGCTGACTATTAATAATCAGCAGTCTCCACTTGATTTTGCCGCTCTTTTTCCGATGTCAGAGCCTTGATCTGCATTTCCAGATTCTCGATTCTGCTTTCATACTTCTCCAGCTTGGCGGCTTTCATCTTGATTGTCGTCCGAATCATAACACCAAGCGAAATCAGCATAAATAAGACAGAATTGATCTGTCTGAAGATGTTTCCATAGTTGAATAGGGAGTCCAGGAATGCCGCGATTCCAAGGAAAAACATTATGGCACACCAGATAAACATGAAATCCTCCTGATTTTTTTAGTCTGCCCGCGACCGTTATGAGTATAATTTTGGTTGTGAAATACTCAATTATAGTTATATTTGTCGCGATATTTGCCAATTATGAAATACAATGACTATTTCTTATTATCGGATGTATAATATTTGAGCTTTAGGAGGTTCTTTTGGATACTATAATAGATTCGCCCAAAAAATGTTTTGACAAAACCAACGCCTATATTGCGGGATTCATTTTCCTGTTTACATTGATAATTTACCGACTGACCGTGGCCCCGACTCTCTCTTACTAGGATTGCGGCGAATTTATCGCCTGCTCATATATTCTCGGAATTCCGCATCCGCCCGGCTCACCGCTTTTCATTCTGATCGGGCGAATCTTTTCGATTCTTCCTGTTGCGGCCGATATATGTTTCCGCGTCAACATTCTGTCGGTTATCTCATCCGCCGCCGCAGTCGTCTTCGGATACCTGTCAGTCGTCAGGATTATCAGGTTCTGGTTCGATGAAAATGACACGGACACATGGAGTCGTTTTATCCCTTATATCGGGGGCGTTGTCGGCTCGCTGTTTATGGCCTTCGCCGCTACCTACTGGGCCAATGCCGTCGAGGCCGAAGTCTATGGGCTGGCGCTGATGATTATGACCATGATCCTGTGGTTGATGCTGATCTACTATAATGTCCAGGGAACAAAGCAGGGAACAAAAATTATAATCATGGTCTGCTATATGGCCATGCTCGGTGTCGGTGTCCATTTGACCACTTTTCTGGTCATGCCGGTTGCGGCCGTATTTTTTATCTTGAAAAAAGACGCTCCGGCCAAAGCCTGGATCACCCTGTGTCTCTTATTCGTGGTTGAACTCCTCGGAATGATAGCCTTCTCCAACATGGACGGCGGCTTTCAGGCTTTCATTTTTGCGACCGTGATTTTTCTTCTGCTGGCTGTTTTTCTGGTCTACAAATATATTAACTGGCCGGTTCTTATCGGTATCGCCGCTTTTTCTCTTATCATGGTCGGCTTCAATCAATTTCTCTACGGATTGATAGCCGGTATTATCGCCATGCTGGTCATATCCTCCCTCGCCCGCAAAATGGATTGGCGCACCGGACTGACCATTATTGTGATCGCCGTGATCGGCTATTCCCTGCATCTGTTTATCCCGATCCGGTCGGGATTGAACCCCAGAATCGATGAAAACAACCCCTCGCGCGATTTCAGCATTGCCCCCTGGGCATTTTTCAGCAAAACCAAAAATCAGGCCTTTATAAATTATCTCGATCGTAAGCAGTATGGCTCCCAGCTGATGGTGGAAAGAGTCTTCAAGCGGCGCGGAACCTGGGCGCATCAATTCGGTCGTCATCCCCACATGGGTTTCTGGAGCTATTTCGAGGCCCAGTACGGGATGAAAAAAATCTTCTTCTTGGTCTTTCTGCTCGGCCTCTTCGGAATTTATTACGCCTCGAGAAAAAGGGTGCAGATCGGGTTGCCGTTCCTGATCTTACTCCTGCTGGGCACTGCCGGCCTGGTCCTGTATATGAATTTCGCCGATGGTATAATGTATAATGCTCAGACAGGCGATGCCTACCTGGAGGTTCGAAATCGAGACTATTTCTTCACTCCCGGTTTTGCCTATTTCGGGCTTGCCCTCGGGCTCGGCGTGGCCGCTCTCATGGATGTGATCCGCAGGGCCACGGCCGCATCGGGAATACATAAACCGGTCATGTCCGTGACCTCACTGCTGGTTTTCCTGCCCGTGTTTGCGCTGGCCGGCAATTATTTTGAGAACGATCGCTCGGAAAATTATTACCCCAAAATTTACTCCGAAAATATCCTCGATACCTGCGAGGAAAACGCTATCCTGTTTACATCCGGTGATAACGATACTTTCCCGCTCTGGTGTGTTCAGGAGGTATATGGCTATCGTAAAGATGTCCGCGTGGTAAACCTGTCCCTGTTTAATACCGATTGGTATGTCGCTCAGATGAAAAATCATTATGATGTCCCGATTTCGCTTTCTGATAAACAGATCATCTGGAACAACTACGAATACCAGGGCAAAACCATCCGCCGGCCCGAATCGACCTTTGTCGACCGGCCCAGGAAGCGACGCACCTATCTTATCCCGGCGCCGTTCGAAGGACGAATCTGGAAACTTCAGGATATGATGGTCGATGAGGTCGTGATCGAAAATAAATGGAAAAATCCCATCTATTTCTCATCCGAACCCTATGCCGAATCACCGCTCAAATTGCGCGATATCGCCGTCACTACCGGTCTGCTGTATAAATTGGATTCCGCCAAGTGGGAAAGAAAAATAAACGCCGAAGAGGGCTACCGCCTGTATAAAGAAGTGTATAAATACACCGGCCTGGATAATCCCAATATTTATCGCGATGAAAACGCTACCGGCGTGATGCTTTCGCTTGGCTTCAATGCCATCCGGCTGGTCGGTGAATTCTGGCGTACCGGACAGGTTGAACGAGCCTTTGACATGCTTGAATTTACCATCGAAAAGTATCCCGAATTCCTGCAAAGCTATGTCACCTACTATGAATATCTGCGCGAGCAGGGTGACACGGTCAAGGCCGACAGCGTCCTTAACAGTTTCGAGCCGGTCGTCACCGAGTTGATCGATAAAAACCCGGAAAGCCAGTTCTACGTTGCCGATCTGGGACTTTTGAGATTTTATCAGGGACGATACGATGAAGCCCTTCCGCTTCTGCATGAAGCCTTCAATATGAATCGAAGCAGTGGCCCCACCTATCGAAAACTGGCGGGCGCCCTCATCGAACTTAAACGATATACCGAACTGGTCGATGTCACCCGGCAACACGCCGAGTATAAAAACAACCGGAACGATAAGCTCGTGCGCCAGGTCCTTCAGCTCGACGGTCCACCCGGCGGAACACCTTAGAAAAACATAACATTTACGAGCAGAATAACGGCGGCGGATGTTAAGTCCGCCGCCGTTTGTATCCGCTTAACTGGTGAATATGTAGCTCTTATTTCTCCGGTATTTACCCTGCGAGCGGGTCATCATTTTTTCCATGATGAACTCCCGCCGAATCGTGCAGAAATCATCATTCAATTCAAGAATCTTCTCGTTAATCTCCTTCTCGGTATATACACGCCCCGTCTCGAAACGCCTTAGTATATACTCGAGGATATATTTCCGCTTTTTTCTCTGGGCCGGCAAAGTTTTGAACCGCCCGTTTTTCAGGAAATTGTTGATCACCTTCTCGGCCGGGCTCAGCCTTTTCCGGTTGGAATGTTTATCCAGCCATGCCCATAGATCCTTCTCGGCAACCCGCCAGTCCTTGCCGATTTTATATCCGTGCAATTCGCCGCGCTGAAGTTTCCGGGCGATCACCTGAACATTCATCTTCAGCATTTCGGCTACTTCGGCAGTGGTGTAAAACTTAATGGGTAGAGAATCATCGCGAAGATCATCATCAAGCAGAGCGTCCCTGAGAGATATTCCTGCAATATGCATGGCCGCGTATTTCTTTTTTATTTCATCCTTTTCCACATTATACCGCCTTTATTAATATTTATCAGTATTATAAGGTATATTTAAGTATTGTCAAGTATTAATTTGCGTTTATCTTGATTTATTAAGATTGACTTTTCGACATTTCTGGATTTATTGACTGCAATATGGTCTATTTTATCTATACAATTCTCTGTCTTATATGGGGATCGACCTGGCTGGCTATAAAAATCGGTCTCGAAGATTCCCCGCCCTTATGGTCGGCCGGGATTCGCTTTGTCATTGCCGGCGCCATTATTATCCTCGTCAACCGATTTCGCAACCTTGAATACCCGAAAGGATTCAAAGAGACCGCCTTGGTGGCTTTACCGGGACTGTTTATGTACGGTCTCAGCTATATATTGATTTACCGGGCAGAGGTCTACATCAGTTCCTCGCTGACCGCCTTTTTGTTTGCCAGTTTCCCGTTTTTTGTCGCCGGTTTTTCGATTGTGATGCTAAAAGAGGAACGGCTTAATGTGCTCGGATGGACCGGTCTTGTAATCGGTTTTCTGGGAATAATTTTTGTCTTCTACGATTCTCTGGTTCGGTCCCACATCATATTCTGGGGGGTGGTGATGGCTGTTCTGGGCGCGGCCGCGGCGGCCTTCGGGCCTGTCTATATCCGTGCCTATCTGCGCAAATATCATGTTGCCGTTCTGGCCGAGATTCAGATGCTGGCCGGTGCGGCCATGATTGTCATAATCGCTCTCATATTCGAACCGATTTCCGCCTTTAAAATCACATTCAATTCGGTCGCCGCCTTGCTTTACCTTGCTGTTTTTGGATCGGTCGTCGCCTTTCTGGGATACTACTGGCTTCTGAAAAAAATGGAGGTCATCAAAGTCGCCCAGATAGCCTTCATTACTCCGTTTGTCGCCTTTGCCCTGGGCTATTTTGTACGCTACGAAACCTTTAATCTCTTTACAATCATCGGCTCACTGCTTATCATGATCGGCGTGATAATGGTTATCAGGAAATAAAAACCCTTGCTTCACTTTATAAAAAAGCATCCCCTGCTGTTCTGCATGATTGTCGCTTTGGCCCTGCGGCTATGTTCCGTCGTCTTTTCCAAGGGCTTTATGGCCAACGACGATCATTTTGAAACCATACAGGTATCATACAATGCCGTCCAGACCAGCCTGCTCTCGGAAGAAGGCTGCATAAATTGGAATGCCATGAAAGGGACCGATGTCGGCCGGTCACCGTTATACACCCTTTTCAACTACAGTATCATGACCGTCCTGACATGGCTGGGTATGTATGATCTCGATCCGATGATGTACTTCATACGGCTCATTCATGCTCTGTTATCTCTCCTGCTGGTGTACTATGGCTTCAAATATGTTCACCTCGCAACGGGGAATAAGAATTATTCCCTTATCACCGGGCTGATCCTTGCCGCGCATTTTTTGATGCCATACATTGGGGTCCGTAACCTGGTCGAGGTCGTCTCGGCCGATCTGTTGATGCCGTGCGTCTATTTCGCGTATCGTGGTGTCCGCGAAGAAAACAATCGCCTTCTAATGCTGGCCGGAATCCTCGGTTCCCTGAGCTGGCTGATCCGTTTCAACACCGGCCTGGCGGTCATACCGATACCGTTTGCGATATGGTACCTGACCGGAAGAATACGCCCGGCGCTTTATTTTTGCACCGGCTGCATGCTCATTGCCGTTTTCGGAGCCAGTCTCGATGCCGTCTATCTGGGCACATTCGGGCGCTCGACCTACAATATTTTCAATTCCTTTTTATATGTAACCAAGAGCCCGCCGCTTCCGCAACCGATTTATATGTTCGCCGGATTGATCCTGGGAATATTTATTCCGCCGTTCTCACTCTTTTTCATTTTCAGTATCTTTCGAAAGAAAATCATCAGCAGCCACCTGATCCTGTTCTCCTCGGCCGCCGCCTTCTTTATCATCCACAGTTTTATCCGCCACAAGGAAGAGCGGTTTATGATTCCGATTTTTCCGCTCCTGGTCGTCCTGGGCATGCTTGGATTGTACTTCTGGCTCAAAAACAGCAACCCCAAATCACTTATGCGCCGAATATTCAAATACTCGGCGGTGTTTGCCGTTATCCTCAACCTTATAGTCTTGCCCCTGTTCACATTCAACTATGCCCACAAAGGCATGGTCGAGCCGTTTGTGTATCTCTCCCGGCAGGATGATGTCGAAATGGTCGTTATCGATCGCACCGAAAGGCGGCGGTTTCTGGCCGTAAGCTATGCCGGCTACACCAAACCGGACTATTTTAAGGTGGATAAATGGGAGGAACTTGCGGCGCTTGACCCCCATTCCCCGGTCTTTAACAGGGCCAATTATTTTATAATCTTTTCCGATGAACATGCCGACCGGCATGCCGATTCCCTGACCGGTTATTTCGGGGAGATCAGCCCGGTTTTCCACTCGACCCCGTCCCTGATGGACGCCATCCTGCACTTTATGAATCCGAAGTACAATCACCTTAGCGAGGCCTGGGTGTACAAAAGAAATATAAAAAATCCCCTGCCTGTCGATGGCGGTTGATTTTTCCGTTTGGTTTTATATATTGGCCTCAAAATCTTAATGAGTTTTTGCTGTATTATGAATCGATTTTTTGAATTTTCACCGGCCCAGTTGCGCGTTATAGTGATTCTCTCGGCGCTTCTGGCGATATTATCCGCCTATCGGTTTCTCTATGATTACTCGCGGGTCGACGATAACAGTTTCCGCCTGTCGGTGAAAGTAGCCGATACCGATTACCGCTATGCCCCGGTATTTGAAATCGATCTCAATCTCTCGCCGGCCGACTCGCTGGAACTTCTGCCCGGAATCGGCCCGTCACTGGCAAAAAGAATAGTCGCCTTCCGCGATTCGGTCCGCTTCGAAAAACCGGCCGATATCATGAAAGTCAGGGGCATCGGCTATGCCACCTTCGAAAAAATTAAACCGTATATCGGGGTCAGGGCATGGTAGAACTTCACAGCCGAAAATACGGCGCCGAGCTTTACGGCAACAGGATCCGCCTGGTCGGAATGACCTCCTCGACCGGCCGTAATATTGTCGACATGCTGATCGATCTCCCGGCCGACCATATCGGCCAACAAAAGATCGACCATAGCGGACGCATGTACCTTGCCGTTCCCGAACGGGATGCCATCATCAAACATGTCAGGATATCCGCGGACCGAAGCCTGGATCCCGATAAATTGGCCCAATTCGAACTGATTGCTTCGCTCCTGGACGAACAGGATCGGTATTATCTGGAATCATACGAGATCAACAGCGGCCGGGAAAGGCTGGCCATAGCATACAATCGCCGCGAAATCGATAAAAAACTGGAGTTTCTGCAAAATTGTCTTATAAGGCCGTCCGGTTTCCGGCTCCGCTCATGGGCGATGGCGGCCGGTTATAAAAATTATTGCCGCAAAAACGGCGGACGTTTGATCTGCCTTCTGGATATTACCGACAATCGCGCATCATATTGCTTTATCGAAGATGACCGCCCGATCCATCTTGGGGCCGTTATCAGTAACGCCGCTATAAGCGATACCGCCTCCTCAAAAAATTTCTTGCTCGACATTATTGCCACCATCCAGTACCAGTTGCTAACCTATGAAAGATTGTCGCAGTCGGTCCCGCTGTCGGTAATAATTATTTCCGGCAACCGTAGCGACCAATCCCTGGCCGACGGAATTGAAAAAGGTCTCGGAATAAAAACCGTTTTGCCCGAAATGAAAACAGAGCTTTTTTCAGGGGATGTTCTGCCGGAGGCCCATAAATATCTTGTCGGCCTCGGTTTGACGGTGGACTGAACCATGCGTATTACCGGAGGAAGATTAAGGGGACGAATACTGCATACGGTACCGGGACTAACCACCCGCCCCACCACCGATAAGGTCAGGCAATCGATTTTCAACGTTCTCATGCATGATATCGACGGTGCCCGGGTACTGGATATTTTTGCCGGCTCCGGCGCGCTGGGAATCGATGCCCTCTCGAGAGGCGCGGTTTCAGCGGTCTTTGTCGAAGCCGGGAAAAAACAGGTCGAAGCCATAAAAAAAAATCTGAAATCGGTGGATCTGGATATGCCGGTTCTGGCGGTGGATTACCGCGAGGCCGGACGTTTACTGGCCGAAAAAGAGAAAAAATTCGATCTGATTTTTGCCGATCCGCCGTATGAAGAAATAACACCCCGAATGGTAGCCGAAATAGTGTTCCGTTATAACTTG
>QNAH01000061.1 GCA_003641425.1 Candidatus Zixiibacteriota bacterium | reverse complement strand
GGAGTTGATCAGGATTACAGTCACCCCGGCGATCTGCTGTGGGAATTTACAACCGACTACTTCAGCGAAACCCCGATCGATGAGCAGACTCCGGAAGGATGGTACCAGCCGGAAGCCGGCTTTTATGCCGGCGACGATCATATCGGGCTGTATCAGTACGACATATATCTGCCCGAGGAAAGGTGGTTCGCGCAAGAGGAAGGAACCATTTATTGGCTGAATATAACCGCTGTCTTCGACGATCCCACTCTGGATGCATACTGGGGCTGGAAGTCCTCAATCGAGCAGTGGAATGACGATGCTACCTGGGCTTTGGACGGAGAGAATTTCTGGATCGATCTGCATTATCCTCCGGATTTCCAGCAGTCGCTCGATCTGGCGTTTATCATTACCGGTGAACCGGGTGAGGAATGCGACTGTATGCCGGGTGATGCCAATAACTCGCTGAGCTATAATATCCTCGATGTCACCACAATCATCAATTACCTGTACAAGGGCGGCCCGGCGCCGACGCCGTATCCGCTTTGTTCCGGTGACGCTGATTGCGACTGCAGAATCAATATTCTCGACGTGACCTATATTATCAGCTACCTGTATAAAGGCGGTAGCGCACCGTGCGACTGCCCGACCTGGCTGTTGCTTTGCGGTCCGCCGTTGAGGAAATGATTTTGGCAGCAATGTAATTTAAACACGGGGCCCGCCGATCGGCGGGCCCTTTTTTACTGATAAGCAATGTAATCTCGATAATAATACTTGACAAAACAGTCATATTTATGTTTTTTATGAAGTAGATTATTGCAGTCGCTGTTTCTGCCTTTTTACAGCATATTGTTGCCTTTATGGTCTAGGATACATTAAGAATATTATATACTACCCATTAATTATGGCTGATTTTAGGGGGAGTTATGAAGTTGGAGATGACCCTTACGGCTTTTTTTCTCATTGTTTTATATGTTGCCGCATCCGGGTTGTATGCCGGAAACGCGATCAAGCCGCTTCCCCTGTATGACAGGCAGATTCCGCTTGAGACCCCGGAACGTGGTTTGGATGAATCCTGTTACTGGCTGGGATATCATGGCGATCCCGACTATTTTATTTCATTTTCGGATGCTCCTGAAGGGGTGGCCGGCTGCTCGATGCGTTTTTCGGTCAATGGACCGGAATCGCTTATGACGGCGCGATTTCTCATTTATGATCCTGGTGACGGGACATTCGGCGATGATGATGTTTATGTGTCGGTTTATGACGATAACGGCATTGGTTTCCCCGGTACTCTTCTGGTCAAGAAGACTCTTGCGGCCGGGTCCTACCCGGCCTATCCATCCTGGACCCTGGTTGATTTTTCTTCCGATAATCTGGTTTTTTCCGATGATTTTCATATCGCCTTCACAACCGACACCGGTTCGGGTGAAAGCGAGTCGCTCCTTCTCGATGATGGGCATATGGGTGCCGGGCGATCCTGTTGTTTTGTCGATGCCGGCTGGACAACCTTTGAAGATTTCTTTGGTCTGGATCTCAGCTATATAGTTGATGTCCGCCTTTGCAAAGAAGTCCCCAGTTACGACTACTATGATACCACCTGGGTAGAGAGTTTCTTCGATGTCGTTTACGGGCCGGTTCCACCCGATCCGGAACAACTTCCCGATGAGACCATTCACCTCAACGGTACGTTTGTCCTTGGATGGAATGATTCCTATGAGAACGGTGAAACCGGGCTGATGGAAATCCGGAACGAGATTTCCGATATGTATTTGACCGGCAGCAGTCCATCGATGGGCAAGACCCGTCTGACCCGGCCGCCCGATCTGCCGGCTTCGACCGGATTGGCCACATCGGTTAATCCGGGAATAGATTTTCCGGCTGAAAGTTTTTTCGATATTTATTATGAGATCGAATTTCCCGATGTGCCGCAGGTGATCATTCCCTGCCTTGGAAGCCGCTCGGCGCCGAATATAGTGTCAGAGATACCTATCAATTCCATGCCGCCGTATTATATCGATTATTCCGATGGGGATTATACGCCTTTTGTCGATCGCAATGATATAAACACTATTGCCGGCTGGATAAAACCGCGACTTCAGATGCAGCCCGAGCCGTGCAATTGTTTCGGCGATCCAAACGATGACGGCACTTCGCTGACTGTCGCTGACCTGGTTTACCTTAATAATTTTGTGGCTTTCGACGGTCCGCCGCCTGACCCGATGTATCAGGGTGATTTTAACGGCGATTGTGTCGTTGATCTCCTCGATGTCGAATTATTTTTGTGTTACAATACCTATGGTATGATCTGCTTTGATGAATGGCCGGTTCGTACCTGCTGTGAACCGGATACCATCCGCGGCGCCTGTTGCAGTGTCGATCCCGATTCGTGTCGTATCCTGGCGCCTTTTAACTGTGATTTTATATCAGGGAATTATATGGGGGATAATATCAATTGCGACCCCGATCCTTGCTCCGGCGTATGCGATTGTATTCCCGGTGATGCCAACGGTTCGATGACTTATAATATTCTCGATGTCACCCATATCATTAATTATTTGTACAAAGGCGGTCCGGCACCGACACCGTATCCTCTCTGTTCCGGCGATGCCAATTGTGATTGCAAAATGAATATTCTCGATGTCACCTATATCATTAATTATCTGTATAAAGGCGGCAATCAGCCGTGTACTTGCGAAGACTGGGTAATAGACTGCGGACCATTATAATATTTGATTAATATATTTCAATTATCGGAAAATCAACTGAAATGAAAAAGCCCGCATTTAGGCGGGTTTTTTATTGAAGACGTTGACTGTCAACAGATTGTAAGTTGCGAAATCTCTTGGCTTGATTTTACGTATATGTTGAAGTAAATTGACCGGACAGGTCCGCAAGCGTATTCTTCGAATCTTGATAGACATACGGAGGTAAAATGAAAAATAAACTTGGAAATGTCCTGGACTGGCTTAAAGGTAAGTCGGTGGATTATGCCGACTGCCGCTATGTCAGGACCGAAAAGGAATCGATCCAGGTAACCGATGGCGTCGTTGACACCCTTTCGAAGGATGTCAATGTCGGAGTCGGTGTCCGTGTCCTGCACGACGGAGCCTGGGGGTTTGCCGGTATCGCCTCGACCAGCGAGGCCGATATTAAAAAGGCGGCCAATAAAGCGTTGCAGACAGCCAGAGCGTCGGCCATGGCGAAAAAGGAAGCGATCAATTTGGCCGAGCAGGAAGCATTCAAAGATCATTACAAAACACTCTGTGAAAAAGACCCGTTTAATGTCCCGATCAACGATAAAGTCGGGTTGTTGCTTGAGATATCCGAGAGATTGAAAACCGATGACAAAATCAAAATGGCTCAGGCCTCGATGGACTTCTACAAGACTAACAAGCTGTTTTTCTCCACCGAGGGCGCCGAGATCGAGCAGGACATTATCGAGTCGGGCGCGGGATATGAAACCATCGCCACCGATGGTAATGAAGTGCAGAAGCGCTCTTTCCCGAATTCTCATCGCGGCGACTTTGCCACCCGCGGTTATGAGTTTATCGAGGAAATGAATCTTCTCGATAATGTTGACAAAACCAGGGAAGAGGCGATTCAGTTGTTGAGCGCTGATGATTGTCCCGATACCGAGACCGACATCATCATCACCGGCTCCCAGATGGCGCTTCAGGTGCATGAATCATGCGGCCATCCGTCGGAGCTCGATCGCGTGCTCGGTACCGAGATCTCGCTGGCGGGCGGTTCGTTTATGCAGATCGATGGCTTGAACAACCTCAAGTATGGTTCCGATATCGTCAATATCTATGCCGATGCCACTGTCCCCGGCGGACTGGGATCATTCGGCTATGATGATGAGGGTGTCAAGGCCCAGAGGTCGCCGATTGTCAAGGAAGGGGTGCATGTAGGTTACCTGACCAGCCGCGAGACGGCCCCCGTTATCGGTCAGAGATCGAACGGCACCATGCGTGCCGACGGCTGGAATCGGATACCGCTGATCCGCATGACCAATATCAATCTCGAACCGGGCGAATGGGAACTCGACGACCTGATCGCCGATACGAAGGACGGTATATTCTTCGACATGAACAAGGTCTGGTCGATCGATGACCGGCGGCTCAATTTCCAGTTCGGTGTCGAGTGCGCCTGGGAAATTAAAAATGGTAAGCTGGGACGGATATTCAAAAATCCGCTCTATACCGGGATGACACCTCAATTCTGGAACTCCTGCGATGCCATCTGTAATCGTAATCACTGGCATGTCTGGGGGGTTCCCAACTGCGGTAAGGGTGAGCCGATGCAGACGGCCAGGGTGGCGCATGGAACATCACCGGCCCGGTTCCGCAAAGTGAAAGTGGGGGCGAGCAAATGATAGGCAAAGATAAACTGTTTTCGACTTTCGAGAAAGTCGTCAAATCGAGCAAGGCTGATGAAACCGAGATTACTTATATCGGAAGCACCACCGGTTTGACACGCTATGCCAACTCGACCATCCATCAAAATGTGAATGAAACCGATGCCAGGGTATTCATCCGCACCGCGATCGGTAAGAAAATCGGCGTCGCTTCGACAAATTCGCTGGCGGTAAACGATCTCCGCGCGACCTTGAAAAACTCGCTTGAAATCGCCAAATTCCAGCGCGATAATAAGTACTTCGACGGCCTTCCCGAACCGGCCGAGTACAAAAAAATCGATACATATTTCGAAAATACGGCCAATTATAAACCCAAGGACCGCGCCCGGATGGTAAAGAAAGTCTTTGTTCGAGGTAACCGGCGTAAATACACCATGGCCGGGGCCTTCTCATCCGGCGAGGGAGAGGTGGCCGTTTTCAATACCCGGGGCGTTCGCTGTTACCAGCCGTTGACCGGTTCCAGCATCAATATTATCGCCATGTCGAAAGACTCGTCCGGCTATGCGGTCGGGATGTCGCGTAATATCGATGATATCGATCCGGTAAGTCTGGCCGATATTGCGGTCGAAAAAGCGCGCCTGTCTCGGCGGCCTAAGCCGCTCAAACCGGGTGATTACGAAGTCATTTTAGAGCCGTCGGCCATTGCCGAAGCTTTCGAGTGGCTTAACTATGTCGGTTTCAATTCGCGGGCATTCATGGAGAAAAGGTCGTTTCTGGCCGAGAATATCGGCAAGAAAATCATGAGTGATTCGATGACATTCTATGATGACGGCAATGACACCAAGGGCATTGCGATTCCGTTCGACTTTGAAGGTGTCCCCAAGAAGAAAGTGTACTTTGTTGAAAAAGGCGTGGGCAAAGGCGTTGTCTGGGATCGGCTTTCCGGCAAAAAACACGGTGTCGAATCGACCGGTCATGCCCTGACCGCCAACCAGCATGGCGAGGGCGCCTACGGCCTGAATATCTTCATCGAGCCCGGTGACAAAACTACCGGGGAAATGATCGCTTCGGTCGAACGCGGTATTCTGGTGACCCGCTTTCACTATATCAACGGGCTGATCGATCCGCCCAAAGCGGTTCTGACCGGGATGACCCGTGACGGTACGTTTTTAATTGAAAACGGCCAGATCAAGCATGGTATCAAGAATCTCCGGTTCACCGATTCCATGATGCGGGCATTCTCGACGGTTAAAGGTATCTCGAAGGAGCGCAAGCTGATACCTTCATGGTGGGATGCCGTCGGATGCATGGTGGCGCCGACAATTCATCTTGGATCGTTCAAATTTACCGGTACGACTGATTTTTAGGCCGATAATGATCTTTTAATAATCTGGCCCCGCTTGAAGCGGGGCCTGATTATACAATCTATTCCTCTCCTCAAAACCGAATAATCTGTCCTGTATAGTAAGTATTATGGTCCATTTAATAAGTATTTTGAGTTTAACAGGGAGGATAAAAATCCTATTTATTAATATAAGTCCAATCATTACAGTCAATGCTTTTAATTAATAATTGAAAAAGAGCATAGGTTTATTCTCTGTGTACTGATATGGCTAATCTGATTATTGTTCATATATAAGAACTAAAAGGTATTGAACAAAATATATAAAAGGTTACCTGGATTATGATTTCCCTGAGTTTTAAGTATCTGTCGTTAGCCGCTCTGATGCTGATATTGTGTCCGTCGGTTATGGCCGGTGACAGGGCAGAGGAAGAGATCGATTGGCAGGTCATTTCTGAAGGCGGATCGATGAATGCCGGTTCTACAAATTATCGCTTGAGCCGAACCGTTTCGCAAACGGCTGTCGGAATCGGAAGTTCGGCCCCTACGGGCCGAGATGTTGCAATTATGCCGGTGATGCCGGCAACAATGATGTTCTTAACATCGTTAATTTGACCTATGTCATTAATTTCCTGTATAAGGGCGGTCCGGCCCCGATCTGCGGTACCACCGGAACATAGGACATTTTTAGTATCCCTTTGTGCGAAAAGCACTTACAAAAATATCCCGCGCCGGTGGATTTTTTTGCCATTTTGGCTAAATTCTATTATTGCGAAACCCTCGCAGTTATTTTACCGTAAGTAATGGTAGAAAATATATAGGCCAAAAGGAGTGTGTCATGAGCCTGAAAAAGATACTGAACGGATGTATAGTCATAATGACTTTGGGGATGGTTATGGTTTCCGGGCCGGCATTAGCCGATGATGTTGTTATAGATATGCGTGATTTTTATCAGGGTGACCTGGTGGTCGATGGATTCGAATTACAGTCGCAAACCCGGCTGTCCATCTATGCGGTCGGGGCCGAGTTAAAAAATTCCGATGATATGTTTGCCTATGGCTGGATAATCGATGCCGAAAGTCGCGAGCCGGTCTGGGTTTTGAATGAACAGGATACAAGAAGATTTGAGGGTTCAAAACATTTCCGTGAATATGAGGATGAGATTACTCTGCCGGCCGGGAGGTACGAGGCCTACTACTATGCCGGTAAACCTTACAGCCTGAAAGACGTCAATATCGTCATCGACGATCTTGAAGAGGCCGTGGGAATGCTTGAATATATCTTCGGCGATGAAGAGGACAGATATGAGTATTATTCCGGGGATCTGGAGGACATGGCCCTGGTAATCAAGGCTCCCGAGGGTACCTTCACAAATTTCAATCCGGTTCCGGAGGTCAACAAAAACGCGATTGTCGATTTTACCCGCCCGGATGACAATTTCTCCGATACAAAGGGTTTTACCCTGAAAAAGAAAATGACACTGAACATAACGGCAATTGGTGAATATATAAGCGGCGACAGGGTTTTTGTCGATCACGGCTGGATAATCGATGCCGATACTCGCAAGCGAGTCTGGGAAATGGATAAATGGAACACATCATGGGCCGGCGGCGGCAGGAAAAACCGCGGCTTCACAGGCGAAGTGGAACTTCCGGCCGGCAATTATGTCGCCTATTTTGTAACCGATGACAGCCATTCCTTCGGCGACTGGAATGTCATGCCTCCGTATGATCCGCTCCATTACGGAATGTTGATTTCTCTCGGAAGCGAGGTTGATGCCGGTTCTGTGGCCGAGTATGTCGATGATTATGCCGAACCGATTATTGTCCAGATAAATCGGGTAAGAAACAATCAATTCAAATCCAAGGGCTTTACACTTAAAAAGGAGTCCAATTTGCATATTCTGGCACTTGGCGAATATGGCTACCAGGACGAGTTTGTTGACTATGGCTGGATCGAAAATCTGGATGACGGTGAAATAGTCTGGGAAATGACTGAAGAAGATACGCAGCATGCCGGAGGCGGTAAGAAAAACCGTCGTTTTGACGGAATCGTGACCCTTCCAGCAGGCAGCTATATGGTTTACTATGTAACTGATGATTCTCATGCTTACCGTCGGTGGAATGTTTCGCCCCCCTTTGAACCGAAAATGTGGGGAATTACCATATATGGTGCCGGCAGGGGATTCGATACAACCCAAATTGCGACTTTCGATGAAATACCCGAAAATGCAAATATACTGGTTAATCTTACCGGGATAGGCGATGATGAAGATGTCAGGCAGACATTTAAAATCAATAAGACGCAGAAGATCCATATTTATGCTCTGGGGGAGGGCAAAAACGGTCATATGTATGATTTCGGATGGATCGAAGAGGCTTCTTCCGGCGATATTATCTGGGAAATGACATACCGGAAAACACGTCATGCCGGTGGAGACCGGAAAAATCGGCTGGTGGATACATACATTACTCTGGAGCAGGGGGAATATATCGTTTATTATCAGACCGATGATTCGCACTCATTCCCGGATTTCAATGCCTCGCGTCCCGAACAGCCGCACAAATGGGGTATCACGATTTCCAAGGAATAAATTAATACCTGTTCTTTCTTTCCTGGGTGGAATTCATCAAATAGAGGATTCCGCCCTTTTTATTTATTGGATTTTTTTGGAAAGGAAGCGGAGAGTTTAGGTCAGAAGGGCAGGTTCTGCGGCGGACTTGTGAAGAGGGATTTCAAAAGAAATACAGGTGCCCTGCCCGGGGACCGATTCTATGTTTAGATGCCCCTGATGATTGTCGATTATTTTTTTACAGACCAGCAGGCCGAATCCATGACCGGATTTTTTTGTTGTGAATCGCTCGCTGAAAGCCTTCTTCAATAATTCCGGTTCAATTCCCTTTCCGCTGTCTTTTACATCGACCCTCAGTGTATCGTTTTCGGTGTTCCGGGTAACTTTTACGCGGATTAAATTATCTGCAATTTGTTCATTATCAAGGCTGGCATCAGCCGCGTTATGCAATAAATTATACAATAATTGTTGTAACTGTATTGTATCGGCCATGACCTCTATTTTTTCCGAAGAAAGATCAAGATCGATATCAATATTCTGGAAATGACTGTGGGCCTTCAAATACTCGATTGTATTTGAAAACAGGCCATTTATATCACACTTGCTGAAATTCGATTCGACTCCGGCATAACTGACAAGTCCGGCGGTAAACTTCTTGATATTATCAAGATTATTCAGAACAGCCTTAAGATAGCGCCCCAATTCATTGTAGTCTTTTTTCTCGAGATGAAATTGCATCAGCGAGAGATTGCCCATTACCACGCCCAGAAAATTATTCAATTCGTGTCCGATTTCGGCCGACATCTGACCCCGGGCGGCCATCTTCTCAAGCTGAATGGATTGATCCTGGAGATCTTTCAATCGTTTATAAGCATCCCGGCTTTCTTCAAGAAGGATTATATTTTCAAGGGAAATGGCGATTTGACTGGCAGTTATGCCCAGAAGTTTCAATTCACTTTGTTTGATTTTATCGGAATCCTGTGAGTAACCGAGTATCAGGAAGCCGTAAAGCTTCGGGCCTCTTTTGAGGGCTATATTGACAAGTCTTTGTCCCTTTTTGTACCAGGCCGGGGTGAGCAGGGAAGCGGATTTTTCATCTCCATACCGTAAATATAAAGGGTGTCCTTCGATTGACTGCACCATAAAGGGCGCATTCAGCTCTTTGGCATCAAAATTGAAATAGTCGATGTCATATTTTTTTACCGTTTCAATAAAGCTGTTCTCCGCCTTGTCCTCGGTCGAAATAACTCCGATTTCGTTATGGTTGTTGGCCCTGAATATGACACTTCCCAGCCGTGTTTTGCCCTGCATCAGGGCAAAACCGAGGGAGAGACGCATCAGTGACCGGCTGTCCGATATAGTGTACATCAATTGGTTAAGGTCTGATAGTCGATTCAGTTCATTGGATAAGGTTTTTTCAGTATCTTTTTGCCTTTTCTTGACGGCGCTTTTTACGGCCTGACGAATCTCATTAAGTTCGAACGGCTTCATTATATAATCGTAGGCCCCCTCCTTTATGGCATCCTTGGCCGTATTCAGGTTGGCATAGCCTGTCATAAATATTATGCCCACGGAAGGGATAATCTCACGGGCCTTTTGTGCCAGTTCGATGCCGTCGCATTCCGGCATTCTGATATCTGTCAGTATGAAATCGAAAAATTCACGTTCGATTTTTTTTAGCGCCTCGACACCGCTGTTGGCCAGCTCGATGTCATAGTCGCCGTCTTCAAGGGCGTCGCGTGCGAAGGAAAGGACGATCTCTTCGTCATCAACAATAAGAATTTTGATCCGCCTTCCCTCATTTTGAGGTCTGTTACTCACGTTACCTTAATTTTCTTACTCTCGATAATGCGGCTGATCGTCTCCCGCACCTCTTCAAGAGCGAAGGGCTTGGCCAGGCAACACAGGGCGCCGGCCGCGGTGGCCTGCTCGGCCATTTTATCCGGAAACGAGTCGGTCATAACGATCGGCATATCCGGTTTTGCCTGCCTGATCTTCTTTATGGCTTCGAGGCCGTTCATCACCGGCATGTGCACATCGCAGAAAATCATCACATAGTCTTCATCAACGGCTTTTTCATATCCGATTTGACCGTTGATGGCGATATCTACCTCAAAACCGGCATCACTCATTACCTCGGTCAGAAAGTCACGTATGACGGGGGTATCGTCGATTATTAGAACTTTAGATGCCATTTCCAAGCTCCAATCCGTCGGGGCCGTTTACGCCAAGTCCCAGTGATTTTTCGACTTCAGATCGAATCTGCTTGATGGTAAAGGGTTTGGACAAAAACGCACAGACTCCGTAACCAAGCGTGTTGCTGACCGAAAAAAGCGACGAATAACCGGATATGACGATTATTTTGGAATCCGG
>QNAH01000060.1 GCA_003641425.1 Candidatus Zixiibacteriota bacterium | reverse complement strand
TATTTTACCTGGATGTACCTCAAAGCCGATATACCTGAATCTTTCATCGGGGTCGAACGGTTTACCCTGTTTCGCCCCGCTATCTTTCTTTTCGGCCATAATTTCTCCTGATAATCAAACATTTCCTTTCAGATTAATACATAAATTTGGTCTGTTGTTCTCCTTCTATACAAGACTTATTCCCCGGATCGCATTTTAAACAATCCAGATACCAGTCATGAGCCGCTTTAAAATCGGCTTTTGATTCTTCCTTCTGCTTGGCATCCAGCCTGGCCAGACCCCGGAACTGGTACGTCTGTCCGATCCATAAAACAAGATCGATCTCCTCACAGCGCGTCGAACCACCGGCAATCCGGCAATCCAGCGCCTTGCGCAGGTATGTCAGAGCCTTGGTATAATTATAGGTACAAACGCCGCCGAAATACGCATACCCCATCGATTTCAAAGCATCGCAGTTGTCGGGCTCCAGTTCCAGTACCCGTTCGAGATACTTGACGCCGTTTTCACAATCACCCAGCTGATAAAGGTAGGTCGAACCCAAACGGCCAAGAGCCTTGATTCCTATCGCAGGGGATTTTTGGCTTACAAATTCCCAGTGATCGACAGCAATTTTTTCGAGATATTCGACCGCCAGACGGGCAAGATCGACACCCTCAAGAGGATCGGAAACAGGCTCGGAAACGGCAAATTCTTCTTCCTCTCCCAGGTCTTCATCTTCCACCATCGCGGCTCCACCCTTGTCGGCCAGATATAACGCCGCCATTGCGGCATTGTAATAAATCGACCAGTACCTCTCGTCTATTCCCAGTGCAATCCGCTTCATATAATAAATAAGCGCATTGCGAAAATCCTGAGTATGGTTATATGCAACAGCCACTCCATATAATAGACGCGCCTGGGTCGAATCATATTCAAGAGATTTTTTATAATATGTAATGGTGTTATAGTAGTCTTTCAGACTTTCGTAACATTCACCCATCCGCTTATACAATTCGCCCATGGAAACCGATGAACGATAGTCTTCATCTTCCATCTTCTCTTTTTGTATGTTATAATAGACCAGGGCCGAATCATACATCTTGACCATATCCGCCTTGACAGTATCGGTATTGGAAATACCATGGAACGATCGGGCATAATAAAAATAAATATCCTTGGGTTCGACCGGGATTGACAGCACCGTACGGAAATTCTCGAGAGCTTCCTCGTAGCCGCCCAGAATCAGGTAAGACATTCCGGCTTCATAAAAGGCGCGGCCATTGGTGCTATCAGGCTCATCCTTTGAAAGCTCAAAGTACTTCTTGTATGATCCGATAGTCGATTTATAATGATCTTTGGCTTCGTTGGCATTTCTCGAAGAACGCGCCGCCTTATAATAAATCCCGCCGGCTTTCATCCAGGCGTCGGCATGAGTCGAGTCCTTCTGTAAAACGATATTAAGCTTTTCGAGGGCGCAGGTATAATCTTTCAATTCCAGGCAGGCCTCGGCCCAGTGGAAATAAACATCGAGGGAGGCGGTGTCGAGTTCAAGCGCCTTGGCATAATTGTCGATCGCCAGAGGATAGATCTGCATGCGATAATTGACATCACCGAGATTGACATAAAATTCGGAGTTGGTCGAATCGATTATAAGCGCCTTGCGAATCTCGCTGTCGGCATCATTGTAATTGCCCCGGACCATATACAGCTTTGCCATGCCGTTATGAAACATCGCCTTGTCGAGCTTCTTGGATTTCTTAAGCCCGTTCGACAGGTTTTTCTCGGCCTTGTCAAGCTGACCCATCTGCAACTGCATCATACTGAGTGCATAAAGCCCCGGAAAAAACTTCTTGTTTTTATCGACCGACTTCTGATACTGCTCCATGGCGAGATCATACTTTTTCCGCTTCTTGTAAATATCGCCCAGAACCAGATAATTGTACTCATAACTCGGATCGAGCTTGATTTCATTTTCCAGCATGGTAATTGCACGTGTCGTATCGCCGGAATTAAGCATATTACTGATTTCTTCTTTGATGTCCTGTGCCGGCAATGCTATTGGAATAATAAGACATACCGAAATGATAACGAACGCTATCCGGGTTCCCGTTTTTTTGCTAAAATGATTCAAACTCAACACCTCGCTTACGCATAAAATTTAAGCTGTTATAATAAAGTAATTAGCTCTTTTGTCAAGCATTTTTATTAAGAGCATATTACTCCTTATCCGGCCGCTTTTTGTTTTCCGGCCCATTATTATCCCCGCGGTAACGCCGCGAAAAATACCTCATTCTTATCAGAAAATAAAGAATAAGCAATATCCCGATAACAGTCTTGGCCGCCGCCGAGATACCGACCAACGGCATAAAAAACAGCACATAAAAGCCTGCAACCAAAACAATGATCGCGGACAAGAAGTTTACTATTTTCTGTGGTCGCGAATCATTCATCCTTTATCTCCTATTCCTTTATACATTTTAACAGCCGGAATCTTTCTCTTTTAGTCCGCAAGGATCATCCCCGATAAAATAATATCAATAACTGTTCCAACCGGCCATATCCAAAGATAAATCTTTAACTTTTGCCGGACAACATGTTATAGAAACAGCAGGAGTCTCTGCTCTATGGCCGTTAATGAAAATCGCAGATCATGCGCTGTAATTACCCCAATATATCCCCTCTGTTCATAAGCGCCTGTATGTCATCGTGTTACTGCCCGGCAGAGGTCTCTGGGAACGGAAGCCATTTCGGGTCGATTCGTATCTTTTTACTATTATTGAATGTAATTTCAAGCAATCCGTTAAAATCGGATATACGGCCATCCAATAATATGGCGGGAGTAAACTCCAGTCGATTTAAAATATCATCCGCCGCTTCCCTCATGATATCCGAGAATAGGAAGTAATACTGATAAGCGTCTATTTCTCCCATATTATCTATATGGACTGCGACCTCGACAGAATCCTCGACAGAGACCACCGAGGGGTATGAGAACTCTCCTCCAACCATATTTACAGGAATCGGCGGGCAGACAATCGAATCAATTGCTAAAACCGTCTCTATTCGATACTGCTCAAAATAGTCGGATTCTGTTACCCCGGAAGATGGTGTCCATACATTTGAGGGATAACTTAACTCATCGAACAGCCGTGCAATCAAATAAAACTCCGAATTTATGTTTTGGCCGTTACGTAAGGCCCCCGCCAGTTCGGCATGCAGAAGCACATTCGACATCACCTCGGAACAAATATCATGCGAAGAGTAGATCACCTCATAGTCTGTCAGATCACCGGCGGTATCGACAGCGACTTCAAATACTATAAAGGGATAACCGGGTTCATCAACCTCACCCTCCGGCAATATACAGTAATATGGCGGGAATCGCTCGACGCCCGGAAGTTTGAAACCATTGAGAGAAAGAGCCTTTTCCACCAGACGATTTTTCATTTCACAGGCCGGCTCATCAAACGGGACATGAAGGTACAATCCCGGTTTATTATCTTCGGGCCGAAATTCCAGGATAGCCGGAAGAATAAAGGCCGTCGGAATCCCATTAACGCTGGCGGGGTAAAATCGCGTATTCTTCAGAATCCCCATAACGCTTTTGATAAAGATGTCACGCCGCTGAGGCGGATAGGAAACCGAATCGACCGAGCCTTCCACGGAAATATAAAAAACTATATCGAATTGAAGCGGATAAGGTGTAAAATGTATTTTTTCATTCCCGGTCATCCAGCCCGCTTCGGTCGGAGCAGGAAATTCCACTCCCAGGATGACCGGATTATCCGATGCAAAGGAAACCGCCGTCAGAATAGCCGCCGCGGCCAATACCAATATAAGCCTGCGCATTGTGTGAAAATAAATCATCGGTCATTCGCTGTCAATCAATACTTTGCCTGCCTTAAGATATTGCGGAATTGGCACATAGCTCCATTTAGATCGCATATAAATAATACACATCAGCCTCGTGAATGATAGCGTTTTTTTACATATTAATCACGGCCCCTCAGGCGATTGAAAATAATTCGCGTTTCTTCCCGATCAAAGACCAGATAACCGAATAATATGGAGATTAATATAACCGCCGCCACCTCTGCAAAAAATACCGCCCACCCGTCCGGAGTCAATAGAAGCGTCAATAAATAACCCGAGATGTAAGATATTCCCAGAGCCCCGCCTGCTGAATAAACAAATGATAAATAAAAACGGCGAAGATCAATGTTTAGAATCGGCCTGATGATCATCGGTACGATTATTAAATATATAATTATCTGAGGAATGACTGTACCGTAGGCAATGCCCGCCAGGCCGTATCTTTTCACCAGTATGACACTTAATATCAGGTTAAACATGCCCTCGACAATTATAATATAGAGCAGATTGCGATGTTTATCGACGCCGTACATGACCGAGGCCGCCAGCGCCTGGGGGAGAAAAACCGCCGCCGGCAATACAAGTATCTTCAGGATCATGGCTGACTCTTCATATCCCGGCCCCATCCACAGACTAATCAAATGATCGCCAAAAACCAGCGTGATTCCCCCGACAAGAAAAGTCAAAAAATAAAAATACTTTGTTCCCCGCGTATAGATAAAACGGATATTGCCAATTTTATCCACCGCATCATAATGGCTGATCATCGGCCGTAGCGGAAAACTGACGGCATGAATAAAAGCACGCAAATAGACAATAAATCCGGCGGCAATGGAGTACTTGGTGACCGCCGATGTACTCAAAAAATAACCGATCAGGACATTATCGGTGTTGGATATAAACAACCACGCCACCGATATTAAAAAGCTGATCAGGCCGTATTTGAATACCTCCCGGGCCGCCCCGTGGCCGGACCATCTCAGTCGTATCTTGACAAAGGGAAACAGTCTTCTCTGGAACCCGGCGCCCGCCGCCAGCTTCAACTGGCTGAAAACGAAAAAGGCCAGGGCAAAAGGTATCAGTCCATAACCGCATTTCAGCAATATTATTATGGCCGCGGTCCTGAGAACATCCTCCAGAATCATCAAACCGTAGGTTATATCATAACGGTGGAAAGCGCCCAGCGAATCCCCCCGGACAACCCAGAAAAATCCAAGAGCCATGTTTATGCCCATTATGATCAGCGCCACCCGCCCCTGGAACATGTACTGATCGGGTATGTTAAGCTGATCGAGTGCAAAATAGGACAGGAAAAGAGTCAGGATAATAACCAAAACACCGACAATATTGTAGATCAAAAAAGCGGTGCTGAGAACGGAATTAATACGGTCATAATCCTTAACGCCCATATATTTCGAAATGAATCTCACCAGGGCCTGCTTCAGGCCCAGATCAAGAATGGTAATATAATTCAAAATCGAGATCACCAGTACCCAGACCCCGTATTGATCATTGCCAAGCGTGTGGATAATAAACGGATTGACCAGAAAAACGAGAAGGACCCGTATCGCCAGAGAAGCCCAGCTGGTAAAAATATTTTTCCCGAATTGTCTGACCAGATTTGCCATAATTTATTGAATATATGGACTTTCTATATAAATTAGTAACTCTTTTGTGAGCCTATCGAGAATATTGAAATTGCAATTGTAAATGTTGCTGAAAGAGTATGATAAAGGGCCGACAGAGAAGTCCCGACCCCTCTTAACTTAAATTACTATTTTAACTTCTGCAAATTATGGGCATTGCAGATCGGGACCGCCTCGATACAGGTAATTTACATAAACAGTGATATCGAAAAGATTTATGAACTCATTATTATCAACATTCATGGCATCATGCGGATCGGAATCCGGTCCCCCCCTGTAGAGATAGTTTAGAATAAAAACAACATCCAGAATATTGAGCTTTTCGTCACTGTTGGCGTCACCGCATAAATAATCGCAGGCATCACCGATATTATCGTCGTCACGATCGGCCTGTTCCGGATTGAAAACTTCGGGACAGTTATCACAGGCATCTCCGAGACTGTCCGTATCCGAGTTTGGCTGCGTCGGATTGAATGTAAGAGGACAATTGTCGCATCCATACCCCACCCCGTCGTCATCCGGATCATAGTTGACAACCCTGTCCGCCGCCCAGTCCGACCGGAGATAACTGCCGTCCTGGGCCTGAACCGACCAGTATAAATTGCAAATTTTCCGCATATCCAGATACAGCGTCCAGCTTTCATTGTGCTCGACATTCGGCGCCCACGCCGGCGTCGCACCCGACATAATCTCATTTCCGCCCGGTGTCAGACCGACCCGGAGATTGTATTTTAGAAGAGACTGAGGGGTGACATCATCGAGTGTCGCTGCCCAGCCGAATGTAATTGTCGATTCGGTAACCGTTGCCGTCAAACCGCCCGGAACCGCGGGAGGATTGTTGACCTCTTCACCGCCCGTATTGTAATAAATATAACCGTCACAATTAGCCGCATCGAGATATCCGTCGTCATTGAGATGACCCAGCCCCCTCCAGAGCGGCCAGTTGTCATCGGTTTTCGTCAAATTACCCGCACCGTCGTTTAGATAATGGGGCGCGACATCAAAATCGCCGTCATTATCGACATCACCCGATTTATAAATCATATATTCACCTGACTGATTGATCGGATCGCCAAAAACATCAAAATCATCGACAGTATTATTTATATACCGGTAGGCCTTGAATTGAAGATACTCCAGAATCAGGGCATCGAGGTAACCATCGCTGTTTAAATCGGTAAAAGTACTCCAGGGATAACCGAAACTGTACGTATCGATAAACCATATCGAATAATTAAAAACACGGAGGGCATTGTTTCTGTAAACGGCCGATGCCGACGCGTTACACGACCACAACAGATCAAAATCGCCGTCATTATCGAAATCGCCGACATCGACATCCTTCGTAATTCCGGCCGGGGCGATATTCTGGATTTCGAAAGTCCCATCGCCAAGATTCCATAGTATATCGGGCGGATAATTATACCCGTGGCCGTTGACCACGATATCGACAAATCCGTCATTATCCAGATCGGCTATACGCCCCCCATACACCTCTCCCGGCGAAACATCATAGGTCGCACCGGATGTAAATATCCCGGTGCCGTCATTCAAATATATATTGACAAAATCTCCACGGCAGTTGACAAAGTCGAGATCGCCATCATTGTCCAGGTCCCCGACATCATTGCTGCCGTCCATAAGATGGAATGTGTCCTCTGCAATAAAACCGCCGGCCCCATCGTTGATATAAAGGCTGTCTGAAATAATGTCGTTAAGACCGTCATTATTTAGATCCGCCACGATATTGGCGCAATCGCCGCCGATAAAGATATCCGTCTTACTGAAAATTTGCGCGTCTGCAAGTCTCCAGGGCAACATTATTAATAAAAACAGAAATGCTATTGATTGATATTTTAACGGTCTTTTCATAATCCTCCCCTTGGCATGACTGCCGTCGGCATGCTGCCCAATCATCCTTCGTCTATTTTGTCATCCAATGACTCTGATATTCTCACCATATATTTAACGCCCGATTAGCCATTTTGTTAAAACAAAACAATTTAGGCAAACCAATCCTCGGCTCTTTTCCCGTGAATCCAACCTTCTTACCCTATCAGGGATGTACCGAATACAATTCTTACGACGAAAATTGTATTTTCGTATAATTTTTTCAAGCGAATTACCTTTTGCGATATCGATATAGCCAACCGTTCTTAATTCCCAAAGCCGCGATTCAACCACCCGACCGGGAATAAATTTGCCACGGGCAAAATAATCGCGACTAACAAAAAAATCTGATTACAGCCTGTTCAGCGTAAGCCTTGCGGCTTACGCTGAATATTGGCCAATATCTGTTTAATCGATTTTTTGGCTTATGTCATCAGGGGCAAAGCGGCGGCGGACCGCCTTTATACAGATAGCTTATGATACAGGTCACATCCAGAATATTGATACCCCCGCTGGCATCGGGATCTCCGGCTACCACAGGAACCGGGATCGGACCGCCCTTATAAAGGTAACTTATCAAATAAGTGGCATCCAGGATGTTGATCTTACCGGATTGATCGGCATCCCCGCAGGTATATTCAAGCGCAACCGTCCCATTCAAAAATGAAGGGGAATAATCGATAATCGGGCCGAAAAACATCGGTACATACGAGCCATAACCGTCCAATTCGATATCCGCCATCTGATCCGCCGTCGCGGAAGGGGGGATGGTAAAATACACTTTCAGAACCGGGCCCGCACCGGCCTCGAGATCGGGCGTCAATCCATCGCTGTTGAGGAGTGAAAATGCCATCCGCTTATTGATCGGATCAAAGCTGACCTGTTTTTTCTGGTCGAAATAATCCGTCCTGCAACCGGTCGTGGAGTAAGTGGAATAACTTAGATTCATCGAACCTCCGTATTCGATCGGAATACGAAGCGATTGCAGCGGTACAGTATTATTCACATATATAACCACTTCCACCAGATCGCCCGGATTACCCGTCGCATTAACCCCGATAACCGAATCGGCCAGAACCGTGACGTATTTGCAGGTCTGATAACTTAAGGTTTGACCCTCGGCCTCGATTTCAAGTTTGACATCGTAACGGCCGGGCTCGGTGTAAACATGATTGGGCGATTGGACAAAGGCCGAATCACCGTCACCAAAATCCCAGGTCCAGCTGTCGACCGCCATCTCGCTGATACCGTTATACTGAACCGCCAGCGGCACCGATCCCCATGACGTATCGGACACGAAATGAACACCGTTATTGGGTACAATATTCGTTACCGCAAATTCCTCCCAGACCGAACAGCCTTCCCAGTTGCAATATAACTGGTCGATTGTGAACCAGGCGTTCTGGCTCCCGCCCCAGCCATAATTCATATGCACCTGTGTGATCGGCTCGATCGTTCTCCACCCGTCACCGACTATTGAATGGGCATAGATGCGGTACTGAATCGGACGGCCCTGTTCGAATTCGGTCCGCAACAGATTCGACCAATCCTGAAAATCGTAAAACCGGCGTTCATGAACCTCGATCCAGTCGTGAAAACGAAAATAGTCGGGAAATACATCGACGGCATCGGCGGTGTAAGCACCCGATCCGCAGGCGCCGTAATCCATCCTGAAGGCCACCCCCACCTCATAACATAACTCGGCCACTGCCGCCTGCTCTTCCGGGGTATCATTGGTATAATGGGCATCCTTGATATTGGCCCAATCATAAGAATCGTTAAAATCCGCCGACAGGGTCTGACCCGGTGATGAACCCTTACAGGAATTATCACCGTACCAGTAATAAGTCAGTTCCCCCGTACCTTCAGGGGGCCATTGATAATAATTCAGTATCTGTGATGTCGCTGTGGCCACACATCCCACTGCACATCGCCCGCCGTCACCAATCGGGCAATCATTGTTATAGGGGGCGCCCTGATGCCAGTTGCTGGTAAGCAGGGGCCCGAAATCCTCGGTCGTCTGAAGTGCCTTGGCGGATAGATTTTCCTCAAAAGTCTTCTCGTCAACCAACAGCGGAGCCCATTCCTGAATATGCCTTGTTTCCAGAACAGGCACTCCCGCATCCGCCTGTATTGCCTCAAGACTGCCGTAATAATCGACAAAAAGACGAGCCTTATACTGCAAAACATCCCGTATCAGCGCCGGCATTCCATAAACCGCATCCGGAACCGCTTCATAATCGCTCTCATCGGAGCAGGCCATCACCGGCGGAAGATCCTTCAGTACCGGGACTACTATATAACCCTTCGGCGCCACATGATAACAGCGGGCGATTAAAGTATCATTCATAAAAATATCTTCATAACCGGTTATTTCAGGCATGTCGGAACCGGCCCATTCTCTCTGTCTGTAAGTCAAATAGCTCAGCCAGTTAGTTGCCGCCAGCTCCATTTCATCTGATCCGACCGTCTCCGAAAATGTCGATAACGGAACTAATGAAAAAATAAATATAAACAGACCGATAGTTGCAATAGGACCCCTTGGTGACGTACCCATAGTCTACCTTTCAATTTTGACGTTTCACATAGCAGGCGAGATAAGGTGGTTAGTTACATTATTGCCAATATAAAAATAAATCCATCATTGTCAAGCAATTATAACATTGCCCATTACAATTGGATAATCGGCAACAATCAGAATTACTGTACTTTTTTGTTTATTGTGTCGCGATACAGATTGGAGCCGCTCCACCCTTGTGCAGATAACTGATTATATATGTAATATCCGGAATATCGATGCCGCCGCTGTTATCGGCATCACCGCATAATATATCACAACGGCCCCCGTCATGTATGTATGATACCTTGTTGACACCACGGATGTATATTCAACAGGAATAACCGGGAGTCTGAATGTGTCACTGACGAAACATGATGCCCCTCCTCGATGGTGTCCGCTATTTTAATAACATACTGGATAGTCTATACTTATATAGACGCCTGCACCGAAATACGTCAAAGATTTTTTCAAGTGATGCATATTAATTTTATCCTCAGTTGTCCCGTATATTGTGAAATAGTGCGGTCAATTACTAATTTATTAAAATCCATGTTGACCATGAGATTTTAAGTCCTTACCATGAATCAAAAAACTTCGTCCGTTTAACGGGAGAATAAAATGAAAACCAGAACACTCCGAAAAAAGAAACGACTGCTCGAGACCGACGATCTATGCCGCCTGAGCGTCGTCAATTCCATTGC
>QNAH01000059.1 GCA_003641425.1 Candidatus Zixiibacteriota bacterium | reverse complement strand
GTCCGGCGATACAGGATAGTGGCGTTGGCGCCAAGGCGGCGTGAAACGCGGGCGGCATCGATGGCAGTATCCCCGCCGCCGATTACAACCACGCTATCGCCCACTTCAACGCTCTCGCCGTTGTTAACACGATGCAGGAAGTCCGTGCCCGTGAAAACATTTTCGGCATCCTCGCCTTCGACCCTGAGCTTCAACCCCTTGTGGGCGCCGATAGCAACAAAAACGGCATCGTAATCTCTGCGAAGATCGTCCATCGAGATGTCATTGCCGACGGAGGTATTCAGTTTTATCTCGACGCCCATATCGGCGATTCGATTTATCTCGGCATCCAGAATATTCTGCGGAAGGCGGTAGTCAGGGATTCCGTAGCGAAGCATGCCGCCAGTTTTAGGGAACGCCTCGAATACCGTCACCTGATAACCGCGACGGGCCAGATGATAAGCTGAAGACATTCCGGCCGGGCCGGAGCCGACCACGGCTACTTTCTCGGAGCGTTTTTCTTCAACGAGCATCTTCGGTTTGAGACCCTTATTAAGACCGAAATCACCAATAAATCTTTCTACCTTATTGATACTGACAGCACCTTCTTTTTCCTTGCGATTGCATTCTGTTTCACAGGGATGAGGACAGACGCGACCGCAGACAGAAGGGAAGGGGGTCTTTTCCATGAAGATATAGAAAGCCTCCTCGAATGCCTGATCGTATGATTTTCCGTAGTCTTCGGCTTTCTGAATCGTTATCAGCATTTTGCGAATTGGATTATGATTCGGACAGTTGTCACCGCATGGGGGACGTTTCTCAACAAACTTTGGGCGATACGGTGAAGTCTCAACTCCGGAACCGCCGGATGAACTCCTCAGGCTGCGTAATCCTTTTTTCTTCTTCTTGACTATTTTTGCCATGCTGCCACTCTCTTAATTTATTCCATGACTGCCGGAGCCGGCTTATAAAATCCATCGGCATCTCCCGCAGTTCATCTGGTTTATTTGTAATTATTTTATGTTCTGGATATTAACCTTCTCATTATATCTATATCGCCGCCCTGAAGCTTTCGGCAGTCAGGGCATCATCGTTTTTTTTAACTCAATCGCCTTTTTTACAAAGGACCGAGCCCAGTTTTCAATGCCGTCGGCATGAATATGCATAAAGGCCGCCAGCGTATTATTATACACAAGGCCGTCGCGTCCGTCCCCGATACCAACGCCGGTTCGAACGGACATACAGCTCATTAGTTTCTCCACTGATGTGAGGAGACTCGAATAATGAAATTCGTGTCCCTTAATCACCAAGCCGGTTTCAAAGAAGGGATTTGACCGATCGATTTTCATCTCGGTATACCCATGCCCGGCCGGTTTTTTATTCATCTTAAGATCTATCGGTAATACGCCTGCCATAGAGTAAGTATTGTCATTCCAGGTAATCGAGCGCGATAGATATATTAGGCCGCCGCATTCGGCATATATGGGCAGACCGTCGTTGGCGGCATCGCGAACCGATTTCAGCATAGTCTTGTTTTCAGTGAGGCGCTCCGCCTGCACTTCGGGGAATCCGCCCCCGACATATAATCCGTCGATATCAGGCAATTGTCCATCATCGGTAGAGGATATCGGAATCAATTCAGCCCCGTATTTTTGCAGTGCTTCGAGATTTTCCGGATAATAAAAAGTAAAAATACTGTCTTTGAAATACCCGATCCGGGCAGTCTGCTGAATCACCTCATCTCTTGTATCTGGCGCGATTTCAAGCCGGACTGCCTTTTCGGCGATTTCTATCAGGCGATCAATGTCCAGATACTTTTTGGCGATTTCAGTCATTTGATCCGAGAAGGAATTATCGGAATCGAACTCTGCGGGCGTTATCAGCCCGAGATGCCGGCCGGGGATAAGCGATTCATCAAGTCCCAGTTTTGGAATTACCCCCAGCACAGGAATGCGACAGTATTTTTCCACAGCTTCGGTAATAATTTTTTGATGTCTTTTACCGGCAACCTTGTTAAGGATAACACCGGCGATCCTGACATCGGGATCGAAAGAAATGCAGCCGCCTATAATAGCGGCGATCGTTCGAGTAGCTTTGGTGGTATCAACCACAAGTACAACCGGGGCTTGCAACAGTTTTGCAAGCCCCGCTGTACTATGTGTGCCATCCAAATCCTTGCCGTCAAACAAACCGCGGTTGCCCTCAATGACAGAAATATCCGATTCAGTTGCATTACGTGTGAAAGTGCTGAAAACGGTTTCGGGTTCAACCATGAAGGTATCAAGATTCCGGCAGGCCCGTCCGGCCGCCATGGTCAGCCAGGCCGAGTCAATATAATCAGGTCCCTTTTTGAATACAGAAACAGACAGCCCTTTCCGCTTGAGAGCCTTTACCAAACTCAGACTAACGATTGTCTTGCCGGAATCGCCGGAAAGCCCGGCGATTACCAGCCGCGGTATTTTCACAGACATAGAATCCAAACCCCGAGGCGCCGGGATTAATCGTTTGCGGCGCCCTCTCTGTGCGGAATTTCCAGAAAGCTTCCGCCAAAGTAGGTGTAAACAAGACGTCCGGAATCGACCAGATTTTTAATCGCTCCCTTACACATCTTCTTGTCCACGCCTTCTTCACCATAAAGCGATATCATCGCCTTGGTCAAATCCATGGGCTTCAATTTCTTCTGGCCCATGGCATCCTTGACCATGTTAAACATGGCATCGGCAATCTCTTCAACAGTTTTGGCCATTATATACCAACCCCTTCCTTAGAAGGTTAAGTGTGTCGAACGTTTATAAGTCAGACCGGCGTGTTTGAAGTCATCGATATGTTCCTTCTGGAACTCGATACCGGCCATTTTGAAGAATTTGGGCCAACCGATACGTTCGATCCATTCACCCATTCTTTCATATTTATGAGCATTTTTGGCCCACAGTTCGACCAGATTCCGGACCGCCGTGGTGACTTCCGGCCAGCGCGGCGGATTATTCGGCAGGAACGGAATTGCCAGCTTCGAGAACATCGGTTCATGTCTGGCATTGGAGACCTTGCCGCCGACCCAGATCGAAACACCATCATTGAGCGGGTCGTTCAAAGGCATGGCCGGACAGACCGTGTAGCAGTTGGCGCAGAACATGCACTGTTCCTCGAGAACCTCGACCGAAGGATTGCCGTCAACTGTTGCCGGGCGGATGGCCGCGGTCGGACAGGAGGCAGAAACATTCGGAATCTCGCAGACTTTTCTCAGATTCGCATGATCGATCCGGGGCGGGCGACGATGAACGCCGAGAATGGCGATATCGGAGCAGTGAACGGCGCCGCACATATTAAGGCAACAGGCCAGGGCGATTCTCAGCTTACCCGGAAGCTTCATTTCCTTAAAGTACTCAATCAGATCATCCATGACGCATTTGACAACACCGGAGGCGTCGGTCGCCGCGGAATGGCAATGGACCCAACCCTGGGTATGGACGATAGCGGAAATGGAATTTCCCATACCGCCGACCGGATGTCCAATAGCATCGAGGCTATTAATGAGCGGATCGATATTCTCTTCCTTGGTCAGCAGAAATTCGACATTGTGACGGCTGGTAAAACGAATGTAGCCGTCACAGTACTTGTCAGCAAGATCACAATACATGCGGATCTTGTCGATACTCAGCAGACGGCCGGAAGCCGAACGCACCGTGTAAAGTTTAGCATCGGTTTCGGAAACATGAACCATTACACCGGGTTTGAGAATCTCATGATATTTCCACTTGCCGTAATTTTCTTTTACAATCGGCGGCAAGAATTGCTCATAATGCGGAGGGCCGTAATCGGTCCTTCTTTTTTGCATTGCATCAGCCATTTTTATACCTCAAAATTTAATATTCGAAATTACTGGTTTATGATTCTTCCTCTTCTTCACCATCATCTTCTTCGTAATATTCTTCATAGAAGACATAGGGATTTTCACGGGGATGGGCAACCATTTCGGCGATCGGCTCCATCTCGATGGCGTCAAGGAAGTTACCAAGACCGACACGCTGGATGAATTCACCCACACGTTCGCGGTTCTTGCCTTCTTCACCCCACACATCCCAGATCCTGTCAACCAGATCCTTGATCTCATCGTAAGGCGGGGTGATCTTCATAAATGGAATAAAGACTGAGGACAGGAAAGCGCCTTCAATGATAGGAGCCTTCGAGCCGATCAGAATTGTGGCTCCGCGGTCTTTGCCGGGACGTAAGGCTTTGGGCATTACGTTGATACAATGCATACACCGGACACAGAATTCATTTTCAATATTCAGTTCCTTACCATCCCATTCCATACATTTGCCGGGGCAATTGGAGATGACATCATTCTGAATATCAAGGCCGCGCTCGGCATATTCTCTGACAGCATCCTGATCCACCTGGATCTGGTCACGCCAGGTTCCGATAATCGACATGTCGGCACGGGCAATTGAGGCCACGCAGTCATTCGGGCATCCGGACATTTTAAATTTGAATTTATACGGAAATGCCGGGCGATGCAACTCATCCTGATAATGCATTGTCAGATCGTAAGTCAGAGCCATGGTATCGTAACAGGCCCATTCACACCTGGACATACCGCAACAACAACTGGGTGTTCTGAGGTCTGATCCGGACCCGCCGATATCGAAGTCGATTTTCTGCAAATCATCGAAAGTCGGTTCCAATTCCTCAGTCCTTGTTCCCAAAAGGATGATATCGCCGGTCGAGCCATGCATATTGGTCAAACCCGAGCCGTGTTTTTCCCAGATGTCACAGATTTTTCGGAGAGCATCGGTGGTATAATACCAGCCGGCCGGCTGGTTGATACGCATGGTATGGAAATGCGAAATATTGGGATATTTTTCCGGAAGGTCGGAATATCGTCCAATGACTCCGCCGCCATAACCCATGACACCAACGATACCGCCATGTTTCCAATGGCCGATTTTTTCATTGTAAGATTGCTCTAACTGCCCGAGAAGGTCGCCTCCCATAGGACTTCTTTTGGCCGCCATTTTGATTTCTTTAACAAAACTCGGCCAACCACCCTTCTCAAGCTCGTCCAATTTTGGGGTTTTTGGGATATTGTCCGCCATTTTCACTCCTTAATTTATTATGGTCCACGCTTGTTTAAAGTTCATAATCAAGATAAAACCGGCTGGTTGTCCAAAAATATCTGTTATCAATATATTTTTCCGGTTTGCCCGTGCTGTCAAACAGCCCGGATCACACTAAATGCTACTATCCCACTATCGACCAAACTAAGCAATTTTCAATTGGTAGTCAAGTATATTTTGTGAAAAATTTCATTATCTCTTCATAAATATAAGCTTCAATTTGTCCTGCATCGATTAAAAATAATACATCTAATGAGAAGAGATACAATAAGATAAGGATTTTATCCGGGATTTCAGAAAGAATCGGCAGAATTTATTAAATATTATTATTTACGCCAATTTATATATTTTCGCAAAATGATTTGTGAAATTCGTATCAAGGATTTTCGTGAATTTTTAAAAAGGCCTCCATCTTTTAATTGGAGGCCTTGGTCTATCGCAGGTCGTAGTCCTACATGTCTTTATATGGATTGGGGCCGACTGTTTCGATAACCTCAAGGAAATCATCGAAAATCTTCGGAATCTTATCATAATCCGATATCGCCAATTCATGTAATTGGACTCGCTCTTCTTCAAGAACAAGCTGTGTGAGCTTTTCCCTGACATTATCCATGCGGGTGTTGGCCAGTTCGCTGCCCCGGATGAAATGGCATTGATAATCATCGCCTTTTTTACATCCAATCAGCAATACACCGTCAAAACCGCTTGAAAGTGCATCGCCGACCCAGATTGAGTTCATCGAGCCCAGGCATCTGAGCGGAATGATCCGGATATAGGGGTTATACTGAAGCCGTTTCAAACCTGCCATATCCACCGATGGAAGGGCGTCATTCTCGCAGATAAAAGCAAGGATGCGCGGTTTTTCCTCGAATTCATCCGGAACATTGATCGACTTGATTATCTGAGAAATCTGGTTGATATTATAGTTCTTGAAAGAGATGATTCTTTCCGGGCAGGCTCCGAGGCAGATACCGCAACGCCGACAGCGGAAAGGATTCGGAAGCGGTGTTCCCTTGTCGTCTTCATCCAGGGTTCCGAATGGACATTCCTCGGTACAACGTTTACACTGCGTGCACCGTTGCATGAAGAAATCAGGGAAGCTTATATCACCGACTCTGGGGTGGACCGAGGCACCCACACCAACCGCTTCGACTGACTGAATGGCCTTCATTGCGGCGCCATAGGCATCGTTGGCCCCGGAGGCGAAATCCATGGGGGCACGAACCGCACCGGCGGCGTAGATGCCGGTTCTCCGGGTTTCATACGGGAAGCAGATAAAGTGCGAATCCGGGAAGCCATATTTCAGGGTCGGCAGATCCGTTCCCTGTCGATATGTCAGGTTTAGTATTTTGGCCCCTGGTTCAGCCGCTTCGGCGGCCTTTTTGCCGTCATCGGTTTTAGCCTCTTCTTCCTCTTTGGTTTCTTCAAGAGCCTGCTGATGTTCTTCCAATATCTCGTCTGGAACCTTGGTTGTCGGCACCATTCCCGTAGCGAGTACAACCATGTCGGTTTTGATTTTGATATCCTCGCCCAGCAAAGTTTCTTCGACATCGACAACAATTTTACCGTCATCATCTTTGGCGACACCGGCGATCTCACCCTTGGTCAGGAAAAGCCCTTCATCCTCCTGCGCATAAGCATAAAACATCTCATACTGCTGAGGAGTCCGAATATCTTTATAGATGATATAGATTTTGGCATCGGGATACTGTTCCCTGACATACCTGGCCTGTTTAAGCGAGACCCGGCAACATACCGCCGAACAGTAGGGGAGATGGTCCTGATCGCGTGAACCGGCACACTGCAGAAAGGCGATACTCTCCACAGGTTTACCGTCGGAAGGACGTTTGATCCCGCCGTTGTTGACCATTTCTTCCATCTGGACATTGGTAACAATATCCGGCGAAATGCCGTATCCCCAGTGACCGAGCTTTTCCGGGTCATAAGGAACCCATCCGGTGGCCTGGACAATCGAACCGACCATGAATGTGCTCTTTTGACCATTGCTTGAAACAGTCACCTCGAATTTTCCGGGCTGACCGGAGGTTTTGTCTATGACTGTCGATGTGTGAATAGTAATATTATCGTTTTTACTAATTTCCTCAATCAACTCGGTATGGGTGGTATCTTCGAGCTGCTGATAGGGAGGATGTTTTGGAAAAGTCTTTTTGAATTTGGTGGCCCATCCGCCAAGATGCGTCTCTTTTTCAACCAAAAAGACTTTATAGCCCGCCTCAGCGGCCGCTTTTGCGGCCGTCATGCCGGTTATGCCACCGCCGACCACCATAATATCCTTGCTTGTTTCCTCGGTATACGGTTCCGGCGGTTCGCCATGTTTGACTTTGGCAATACCCATTCGGAGGCAATCCTCGGCCAGCATCTGAGTGTCTTCGTCATTGGGAGTATGAGACCAGACAACTTGCTCGCGAAGATTGACCCGGTCGGTCAGGACATTCTTGCCGAAATCGAACAATTCCGGGAAGACACGATTGGAGCAGGCGGCGACTACGATCCGGTTCAGCCCCTCGCCCTCGATATCTTGACGGATCATATTCACCGCTTCTTTACTGCAGAGGCAATCATGAGTTTTGCAGACCGGATGTTTCCCGGCCTCAGCTTCTTTTATTAACTGATCTATATCGAGACTCCGGCCTATCTCGCAACCTTTACATATATAAACACCGATTTTCGGATCCATCACTTACCTCCTTGTCCCGATATTTAATGCTTTCAAAGCCGTGCCGGTGGCATCCTGGATGGAGGCGGAAACCTCCATTGGCCGGACAGCCGACCCGGTTCCCAGCACACCCTTGCCTGTATCAGGAACAATAAAACCAAAGTCATCGAGCGGCGTCTCCAGCGGCGGTGCTTCATCGGCCGTATTCGGAACCATACCGGTAGCAAGTACCGCCAGATCGACTTCCGTCGTCGTTATTTGACCGGTAAGAGTGTTCTCGGCATGCAGAACCAGGTTTTGATTGGCCGGGTTCTCTTCGATCTTGGCCACTTTACCGCGATGGAAATGGAATTTCTCGTCTTCCTGCATTTTCACATAGAAATCTTCAAGCCGGCCCGGTGATCGGACATCGATATAAAACATATGGACCTCGGCATCAGGATACAGTTCCCTGATATAAGTCGCATGTTTCATCGAGGCCAAACAGCAAACGGCCGAGCAGTAGGGGAGATGATTTTCATCCCGGGAGCCGGCACACTGCACAAAACCGATTTTGGTAATTTCTTTCTGATCCGAAGGGCGGATTATTTTTCCCGAGGTCGGACCGTTGACCGAAGCCATTCTTTCCATGATAACATTGGTGATGACATTCTTGAATCTTCCAAACCCAAGGTTATCGATCTTGGTGGCGTCGTATGGTCTCCAACCGGTTGCCCAGACAACTGCTTTGACTTTGGCGGTCACAGTTCTTGGCTGCATGTCCAGTTCGATTGCATCATACTTGCAGGCTTCGACACACTTTTTCATTCTTTCGTCGGAGGCGTATTCCGGATCGACAACATAGCGCGGAGGGTAGGCCATGAGATGGGGGATATAAATAGCTTTCGACTTATCCAGTCCATAGTTGAATTCGTTATCGCGCTCGATTTCACAGACTTTTTCGCAATCGCCGCAGGCAGTGCACTTATCATTGACATAACGCGGTTTGAGAGTGATCTCCACTTCGTAATCGCCCGGCGATCCGGAGATTTTGCCGATTTCGGCCAGGGTCAGGACCCTTATGTAAGGATTCTGTCTGATCCGCTTGAGATTGATTTCTATGCCGCAGGTCGGCGGGCACAGTTTAGGAAAATATTGATGCATTGCCGCTACCCGTCCGCCGATACTTGGTAACTTTTCCGCCAGAATAACATGCTTCCCGAGCTCAGCGGTTTCGATGGCAACCGTCATGCCGGCAATTCCACCGCCGACCACAAGGGTTTCGGCCCTTATCTGGCTTTCATCGGGTTCAAATTCGGCCATTTTTTAGTCCTCCAAACTGCCCGGTGTTATGCAAAGGTCGGGCAGTCTAACCAGAAATATATGGTGCTTGTTAAAATTTTCACAAACCAGTTCAAAAAAATATAAAGCTATCCCTGTCTAACTCTCTTTAGAATAGTAAATTAATAAATCAATATACGGTTTGTCAAGAGATAAACAAAAACAAAGTCGTCCAGACTTTATTTTTACCAAAGATTTAAAGAAGAGGGGATTGTGAGGTTATCGAAAATCTCGGCTATCTACTTGTGAAAAAAGGAACTAGGGGGATTTCGCAAAAGACTGGAGAAAATGTCCTGAATTGATTAAAATAATTTCGCCAAAACACCTGAAATAAAATGAGCGGACAATTTTATCCCCTCATCGCATTATTTATTCCTCTGCTCAGGTTATTCACAAGGCGGCGGCGGCCCGAATTTGTACAGGTACTGAATCAGGTAAGAGGCATCAAGTATATTGATACTGCCGTTACCATCAACATCGGCCAGTTCTGCTACCACGGGAGGGGGACCTCCTTTGTAGAGATAATTGACAAAGCATATCTCATCAAGCCGGAGCATCTCATCAGGTGTCAGGTAAATCGGAAGGAACTCGTCTTCGCGGGTTTTTTCGGCCAAAACATCAATTGATATCAACATTGGCATTAATATTAAAAGTAGTATTTGGGTAATTCTCATGATTAGTGCGCATCAGGTCATTTTATTAATAAAATCCGGACATTCTCCTTTAACAGGCGAGTCGTTATAGTGAAATTATAAATCGACTATTAGACAAGATCTTATTGTCAAAGATTATCATCTCGCCGGAATATTATAATACAAAAGGGATGGCATCAGCCATCCCTTGATTTTGTCTTGATATATGTACTTACGGGCAATTGGGTGCTGGTCCGCCGCGATAAAGGTAATTTACCAGATAGGAAACATCCAGGATGTTATTGGCGCCGGAGTGATCAACGTCAGCCTTTTCAAGCGGATCCGGAGCCGGCCCGTTTTTGTAAAGGAAATTGATAATGTAGGAAATATCCAGGACATTCAAATTCCCGCTGGCATTGGCGTCACCGCATATCCAGTCGCAGACATCACCGATATTGTCACCGTCAGTGTCCGTCTGATCCGTATTCGGATCGTCAGGACAGTTGTCGCAGACATCGCCGACCGTATCGCTATCGCCATCGTCCTGATTCTGATTAGCATCATTAGGACAATTATCGCAGACATCACCGACAGTATCAGTATCGGTGTCGAGCTGATCTTCGTTGTCGGCATTCGGGCAGTTATCACAGGCATCACCATAAGTGTCAGCATCGGAATTGGCCTGATCATCATTATAAACACCCGGGCAATTGTCTTCCTCGTCAATAATTCCATCACCATCGGCATCCAGGAACTCGTATATCATAAGATCCTTGATATCGACATAAATAATATCGCCCCTTCCGGCCGCGATATATTCGTAGGTGACCTTGACGTTGTAACCGTCGGATTCGGAAATATCGACCGACCTGTATCCGGCGACCACGATTTGGTCCGCGTCATTCAGCTGTATTGGTGCATCCCAGGTCAGACCGGCATCTCTACTAAGCACATAATACAGATTGTTGCCGCTGATATAGGTGGCAATATACGTGCTGTCATCGATATCCCGGATCCTCGGGAATCTCTCATCGACCTCG
>QNAH01000058.1 GCA_003641425.1 Candidatus Zixiibacteriota bacterium | reverse complement strand
CACAACGGCTATATCGATGATGTCAATGGCTGGGATTTTGCGGCAACTCTGGACCCGCTCGACCCGGGCGACAATGATCCGACCGACAGTTATGGTCACGGGACACATTGCTCGGGTATTATCGCAGGTGTGACCAATAATAATATCGGGATAGCCGGTATCGCCGACAATTGCCGGATAATGGGGCTGAAATTCGACCCGCTCCCATTGACTTCACGAATCGCGGCCGCTATTATCTATGCCGCCGATAACGGCGCCGATGTGGTCAATATGAGTTTTGGGTTTAATTACCGAAGCGATTTGATCGAGGATGCCATCGAGTATGCTCACAACAAAGGATTGGTCCTGTGTGCGTCATCAGGTAATGATGGAACATACAATCTGGTCTACCCGGCCGGATATGAAACGACTATCACGGTCGGTTCATCAAACGATTCCGATCAGGTAAGCACTTTCTCCACTTATGGCGATCATATCGACCTGGTCGCACCCGGTCAGTCGATTCTGTCACTTCGGGCGGATAAGATGGATATGTATGCAGGCAGTTACCCTTATGAACCGCAGGTGCATATTGTCGATTCATTTTATTACATGGCCAGCGGAACAAGTATGTCATGCCCGCATGTGGCCGGCGCGGCGGCCGTGATGCGTTCGGTATCGCCCGGTCTCGATCCGGACAGGATAAAGCAGATTTTGATCGAATCGGCCGATGATATTATCGATCCGTTCGGGGTGGGATGGAATCTTCCCGGTTACGATCAGTATAGCGGTTACGGGCGGGTCAGTCTTGCACAGGCACTTCAATTAATACCTCGAATCAGGGCAAAGATAATGTCTCCGGGAATTAACGAGATCATTTCGGGCGAATTTGATATAACCGGAATCGCCGACGGGGATGAATTTGCAGGTTATACTTTATCGTACGGGCCGGGAGAAATTCCGGAGCAATGGACGGAGATATTCAGTTCTGCCGATTCGGTGACCGAAAATATCCTGGCGACATGGAATACGTCAGGGTTATCGGGCCGCCATTCACTTCGGCTCGATGTAGGGGAATTCAATGTCTCGCAAATATCACTATTTATTGCCAATGACACACAGGCGGTTATAGCCGGGCCGACCGGCGGACAGACTATCGCCAATTTCGCAACAATCGAGGGTGATGCTTTTGCGCCCGGTTTCAGTCATGCGGTTATGGAATACAAATCAGATACAGTCGGCGCTGTCTGGGAGCTGATCGATACATTTTCGGTGCCTGTTTTCCGCGGAATTCTCGGAGGGTGGTTTGTAGAGGATCTCGATGAGGGCAATTACGATATCCGCCTGATGGTATATTCGTACGATACATTGCTGGCGGCGGATACGGTTTCTGTCACGGTGCAGTCGATATTTTCAACCGATCGGGCCTGGAAGGCGGAAGTTGACGGGTATCCCACCATCATACCGACTTACTGTGATTTCGATAATGACGGGATCAATGAAATTCTTGTCGGGACCTCGTCGAGTATAATGGCTTTCAATCCCGATGGAACGGTCAAGACGGACGGGATGCCGGTTTTCCCGCGGAACAATTACATGATGCCGATAGCGATCGGGAACCTCGATGACGACGGTATCGATGATATTGTCGCGGTCGGTTATGATCCGCCGAAAGTGTACTGCTATCGTTCGAGCGGGGGTAATTCGGAAAGTTATTTGGGGATATTCCCCCCGATCGGCAATTTTTACCGGACCGAAAATGAATTTCCCAAGTTAATGCTCAAGGATATCGACGGCGACGGATGCGACGAGATCCATGTCTTTATATATTCGGGAAGTCTGTCCGAGACATTCCTGTTTGAATCGAACGGTGAATTGATTAACAGTTTCGATTATTTTTCGGAATCATTACCGCTTGACCTTGATGGTGACGGTATCGATGAGTTGTATGCGGTAAATAGTGGTTTTGGCCTGATCAGGCAGATCGATTATAACAGCGGCCTGACTATTGACAGTCTTTTGATCGATATGAACGGCAGTAATTTTAAATGCACCGGTATGGCGGGGTATGATATCGATAATGATGACCGTCATGAATTAATCATACACGGTTATTATGACGATTTCGGTTACTGGATATATGCCTTCGAGGATGGTTTAAACCTTATGGAGGGCTGGCCGCATGATATGGGCATCGATGATTATGTCGTCCCCACCGAACCGATATTCGCCGATATTGACAACGATAATGAGGCGGAGTACCTGACGACATTTTTTGATATTACCAGCAGTTATGTTCTTGCCTGGAATCTCGACGGTTCATCATTTCTGCCGTCAAGCCCCAACGGATCATTTGCCATCACCCCCGAGCCAAGTGTATTGAACATGCTGCTGCTGGCCGACATGAACGGCGATGACAGCCCCGACATTGTCGCCTGTGCCGATAATGATATTTTTAATTCCTACGAACCGCAAAGGATTTATGCCTGGGATACGCAGGCCCGGTTGCTGGATGGATTTCCGCTGATCGTGTCGCCGGAACCGTACACCAGCGACCGTTTCACGCCGGCTATCGGTGATATCGATAGTGACGGTTTTATCGACATGATTATTACCACGCCCGACAGTTTTCAGGTATTTGTCAATTTCCCCGGGGTTACATTCGATGCCTGCACCTCACCGGTTCCGTTCTGGAGATACAGCCGCAAGATGAACAATACCGCGCCGCTGCCCTCAGAGTGTAATTCGACTGATGTGGCCGAAAGTGAGGACCGTTTGATTCCGGAGCTGTTTTACCTTTCCGCGAATCATCCGAACCCATTCAATCCGTCAACGACAATCGAATACTCCGTCCCGCAGCGCACACATGTTACTTTATCGATTTATAACATTCTGGGAGAGAAAATAAAGACCCTGGTGAATCGGACATTGACGGCCGGCAATTATTCGGCTGTCTGGGACGGGAAAAATGAATCCGGCCGGGCGGCGGCATCAGGCATATATTTGTATCAGATACGAACGGCGGAATTTTCGGAATCGAGGAAAATGCTTCTTGTGAAATGATATCGCCAATATCACAGGGACAGCTACGACGGCTGTCCCTTTTTATTTCATTATTTTTTACGCAAGAATTGTTTTTTACTGCGCGCCGATTCGGAAATTTCTACGAATGGAATCCGGTGTCAAAATAACTACAATTGTTAATCTATTGACGCATAAGATATTAAAGTTCTGCCGATGATTGCGATTTATCCCGGCACACGATTTGTTACTTAATATGTCATACAACCGGAAGTCCGTTGATTTCAACGGATTGCCTTGGAAGCACCTTTTTAGAGGCTTTGGCAATAAGTAGAACGCTTCCCCATCTTAAGTGCAAAAACAGACGTTCTACCCGGGAGAAGGGAGCTATAATGGGAAGAATTGCGGCAATATTGGTCTGTTTTATTGCGTTATACCTGTTATTTCCGGCAGAGAGTTCGCTGGAAAACATTCCCGACAATAAGGTAAAAGCAGTTGCGGCTGATACTCTTTCGTCACCTCCGGTTCTAAAAACTGAGATTATAAAAGAATCGGAAATTGAAAAGATATGCCCCTCGATTATTGAATTGCCCCTGATGCCGGGTCGGCCCGCCCCCTGTCTTGCCACCTACCCTCTATTTTAATTGTATCGAATTATATATTAAAGAGATGATCCAGTATCATTTGATCAATAGCATCTTTTTGCTGTCGGTGTAGTCTCCGGCTGTCATTTTATAGAAATACAATCCCGAGGCGATTTCACAGCCGTTATTGTCGGTGCCGTCCCAACTGACCAGATAAGCACCGGCCGGTTGATAGTCGAAAATCCATTCTTTTACGATACGCCCGAGAACATTATATATTCTTATTGTCACCGGCGAATACCGCGGAATGACATATTCTATACTGGTTGAAAGGTTAAACGGATTGGGATAGTTTTGTGCCAATTCGTAACCATCGGGAAGTAAATCGGGATCATATTCATATACAGGCGTCATCGCTTCTTCGATTTTCATCACGTAAACATCAGAACCTCCCGATGAGTACGAATAGCTCTCGCCGATCATTATAAAATCATTTCCAGTCTCCTGAAAAATCATCCGACCATAATCGGTCATACTGCCGCCATAGGTCTGCGTCCAGATCGTATCGCCGACCGGGTTGGCTTTTATAAGGAAAATATCGAGCTTTCCGGACCCGTACGATTCAGTTGTCCCGGCCAGCATAATGGTTCCGTCAAGGGCGGTGCATATCGAATACAAGCGGTCATCCATAATACCGCCGTATGTTTTTTGCCAGACGACATTACCATCGCTGTCAATTTTCACCAGGTAACCATCGGTATATCCGGCGCCGAACGACGCGGTCCCGCCTGCCAACAAAAAGCCACCGTCCGTTGTCGGCTCAACGGCGTACCCGAGATCGGAGCCGGTTCCGCCATAAGTGTTCGCCCAGAGGGAATCGCCATAGGCATCGACTCTGACCACATAAAGCGAGCTGTACCCATCGCCGAATGAACCGGTCGCTCCGATCGCGATAAAGCCGCCATCGAAAGTCTCGCGAACGGCGTACCCCGACTCCCCCCCGCTTCCGCCATAGGCGCGGGTCCAGACTGTATCTCCGAGCGAATCGGTCTTGATCAGGTAAATGTCGGAATAACCATGACCATAAGAATCGGTTGTACCGCAAATAATGAAGCCATCATCGGAGGTGACCCTGACCGATCGAGCCTGGTCGTCACCGGTGCCGCCGAAGCATTTCGACCACAGGGTATCGCCCGCGGCATCGGTGCGGATCAAGTAAACATCATATTCACCGTTTCCGAATGATTTGGTGGTTCCGGCTATAATAAGTCCATTGTCACCGGTCTGATCGATACTGAATCCCTGATCTGATTCTTCGCCGCCGTATGTTTTTGTCCAGAGCGTGTCGCCGGCGATTCCAAGTTTAAGAAGATATATATCGTACTGCCCTGCCCCGAATGAATAGCTGCTTCCAAGAACGGCATAACCGCCGTCGGAGGTCTGCAATCCTTCGTACCCGCTCTCATTGAATTCGCCGCCGCAACTTACCGACCAGACATACTCCTGAGCACAGACAGAGGATGTTATCACGACAACGATTATGATAATCGAGATAAACGCGGACAGTCGATTTCGGCCCATACTGTGAACCCTTTTAAATCCTATTTTAATCCGCGACTGTTAAAAATTTGAACAGTCGCCTCCGGTTTATGTATCGGATATTCCCCACATCTCTTTAGCCCCATAACTTATTTTTTATGCAATCCAGACAAATTAAGTGTTCGGCTGTCAACAGATTATAAAAATAAGTCTCGATAATTTTTCTCGGAAAATCAAAGAACAATTACCGCCCAAAAATATTGTGGATATAATCTCTTGCCACACAACATATTAATAGCTACCGATATGGGGCGGCTCCGATACTGGACTGTCCTGATTGTGTTTTTCTCGCCGCAATATTATATCTAATCTGCTGCCCTGTTATAACTTACCATAATTCAGCAAAACCGGCACCCGTCTTGCAAATATGCCCCCAAAAGGACTTTGAAAAGGGAGGTCGATATGAAATCGACAAAACTGATTCTCATTTTATTGGGATTCTGGTTTATTATGGTGCCGACTTCAGAAGTTCAGGCACAGGAAAGCGCCAGTATTCAGGCGACGGCGACGGTTATTGCGGGAATTGTGATCACCGGTGAACACGATTTGCTTTTTGGCACGGTTTTGCCGGGAGTCGATAAAACGGTCGATAAAGGCGATGTCGGCTTTGCGGGAGCCTGGCATATCAACGGCGACAACAGCGCCGAGATTACCCTTGACTTTACTCTGCCCGATTCACTGATACATCAGGACTCGGTAGCATACATGCGTATCGATTTTACAAATACCGATGCGTCGTACGATGACGGCACTGGCGGCGGCCAGACGGTGCCGGTGGCGACTATCAACCCAAACGGCCCGGAAACGCTTGTGCTTGGCCCGGCGGGCCAGATGGATGTATGGATCGGCGGGACAGTCCGTCCCGATCTGACCCAGACCGGCGGGAGTTACGCCGCGGAGGTTACCCTGACTGTGGCCTATACAGGCAATTAAAAATAAATTTTTCTTTGGTCTTTTCCTCAAGGACGGAAAGCCTTTCGGGGCTTTCCGTCACATTTAATTCCATTTGTATGCAATAATCGCCGCGGGAGACCATTTTACCGCTTGACAGAATCCGAAATAACGGTATCTTAGTGATGTACTGCAATTTTTACATCAGTTACTGTTATGTTTGGATCGAAGTATAAGGCGCTGTTATTTTTTGCTCTAATAATTATTAGTCTTATGCAATATTCGGCGGCCGCCGATAGCGCGACAATCGGTGTTTTTGCGTGTGTCGAGTACCCGGTCGGGTATAATGTCGGCGGACAGGTCGATGGCTTATTGACAGGTGATATCGTCTGTCCGGGACAACATGAAAACAGCTGGGTTGTCTATGAAATATCAAAAATGAATGCGGATCTTGAGGAGATGAATATCGAGACGAAATCCGACCGCAAAACCATCATTATCACCATTATAAATCTCTCTGATTGAACTGACTGACCTTTAAGTTCAATATTGACTTGAATTGCGCCGTTGTTTAGTTTTTTGGCCGGGAGAATTTATTATGTATCGGCGCGGTATTATATTATTTTTTGTTATATTGGTGTTTTTTTATGCCCCGCCTGTCCATGGCCAGAATATCACCATCAACAATGATCTGACATTCGGCGATGTATTCCCCGGCATTCCCAAGACAATATCGAAATATACTCCCGGTGCGGCGGCGGAATTTTTGATCAGCGGTACCGCAGGCGCCGAGGTCACACTCGATTTTACATTGCCGACTTACATGAATGACGGCGGCTACAATATGCAGCTGGTTTTTCGCGAAACAGACTGCGCCATGGATTCAAGCGCTTCACCCGACCAGACCGATCCCGGCCACGACAATCAGGACCCATGGCACACGATAACATACCGCCTGGGATCATCGGGTCTGACCGTCTGGCTCGGCGGTATGGTGGTCCCGGGGCTTAAACAGCGGCAGGGCAATTACAGCGGAACGATAGTATTGACTGTGATGTATACCGGGAATTGACCGACAAGCCCCCTCTTTGATCAATTACTCTAATCCATTGAATAATATTAAGTTAAGGGATATATATCTGTAATGAGGCCTCCGGCGGGGTATAACTACAATCGTAATCAATTATCTTTCAATTAGTTAGTGTGTCAATTCGGGGCGAATGGGGCAGTATGGATATTATCCCATAATTTTTCCAAAATCAGCGCATTTTGCAATTTTTTTCCCTTAAAGCCATTAAGTAATTAATACTGGTGTCGATTATTCCTATATGAAACGACTGTAACGGGTATTGACAATAATATCGACTTAGTTCTTTAAAAAGGAGATGGCTATGCATTTTAATTCACGGATGAAAACATGTTCAGGACTTATGGTTCTGGCAGCGGTATTTGCGATTATCGCCGGTCCTTCGGCGGCAAATGCGCAGGATGTAGCGGTCGGACAGGCGACAGCGACAGTTCTGGCGGTTCTTGCAGTTTCCGCGACACACGATCTTGCTTTTGGCGATGTCCTTCAGGGTGTTCCGACAACCGCTGACAAGACGGTCATTGCAAATGCCGGCGTATTTCAGGTGACAGGTGAGGGCGGCAAGGAAGTCTCTCTTTATCTTCAGTTGCCCGATTATCTGTGGAACTCCACCAACGAGGATCGTCTGGTGATTTCTTTCAGCAGCACCGATGCTGATATCGACACCACCGCGGCCGGTACTCCGGCGGCGCATGGTGGCGGTGCGGTCGTCGATCAGGATCCGCATAATCTTCCCGATACCCCGCTTGGTGGTGCGGATAATATTCTGCAACTGTTCCTGGGCGGCACGGTTTACCCGACAGTGGATCAGCGGGCCGACGCATACACCGCCGATATTATTCTGACGGTTGCTTATACCGGAAGTTGATGGAAAAATTTTTTAATTGGATGACAATGTTTTGAGGGAAGCCAAATGAGCTGCAAAAATTTGAACAAGTCAATGATGACGATCCTGATAAGCGCCCTGCTGCTGGTCGTTCTTTCCGGGATGACAACGGTTCGGGCCCAGGACATTGCGACCGGTTCGGCGACCGCCACAGTTTTGGCGGTACTGGGCGTTACGGCGACGCATGACCTGGCCTTCGGCGATGTCCTTCAGGGCGTCCCGACCACGGCGGATAAAACAGTCGTGCTCAATGCCGGCGTGTTTCAGATAACCGGTGCGGGCGGCAAGGAAATCTCGATGTATTTCCAGCTCCCGGACTATCTCTGGAATTCAACCAATGAGGATCGTCTGGTTATTTCATTCAGCAACACCGATGCCGACATCGACACCACCGCGGCCGGAACTCCGGCGGCGCATGGAGCCGGTGCGGTTGTCGATCAGGACCCCCATAATCTGAGCGATATGGTCATAGGAGCCACCGACAATATCCTTCAGATTTTCATGGGCGGAACGGTATATCCGACGGTCGATCAGCGTGCCGATGCTTATACCGCGGATATTATCCTTACGGTTGCCTATACCGGAAATTGATTGAAATAAAAAATTGACTTTTGTGAAATAAAGATTTTTCATTTTGATGGCCGGTTTTAAAGCCGGCCTCAACGACAAAACAAACAAATCATAGGATGAGGGTTGCTATGGACAGTAAAAAGTATAATCCCCGCCCGACCACGGAATCGGTATGGCGGGGAATATTTTTCATTCTGATTATATCCATTTTATTCCGCGTACAACTTCAGGCGGGGGTTCTGGTTGCACCGACTTCCCTGGTTTTATCGGACCACAAGAAAACCGGTCGGCTGACGGTACAGAATCCAAGCGACAAGCCAAAGGAAATCAGTATCAATTTCCAGTTCGGCATTCCGGAGTCGGACAGCCTGGGTAATGTGAAGATATTTCTTCAGGATTCCGGTGTTACCGATCCGCAATCGGCCCTGGGCTGGATCAAGGCTTTTCCGAGAAAGATGGTTCTTCAGCCCAACGCCAGCCAGGTCATTCGCTTCGTGGCACATCCGCCCAAGGATCTTGCGGACGGCGAATACTGGGTGCGGGTTGTAATCAGAGCGCAAGAAGGTGAAACATCGATTCCAACCGCTTCCGATAACGAAAAGATTACCACCAAATTGAATATGATAATGCAGACAGCCATCTCATTAAAATACAGGACCGGTAATCTTATTTCCAAACTGGAAGTGGCCAACAGCAGGGCGACAATGACGGACAGCACGGTGAATGTCCTGATCGACATGGTCAATCACGGCAATGTATCGTATATCGGTGTCCTTCAGTGCCGTCTGGTGGATGCCAACGGGAAGGTTATTTCCCGCGAGCAGATCGATCTGGCGGTCTACCGCGACCTGACCAGAAATATGACGCTGCCGGTAATCGGCAACGAATACAAATTGCCGTTTAATGTTGAAGTATCAATCAGCAATGAGGGCCGGACCGATGTCCCTGTCGAGGATATGGTGGTCGGCAACAGCATCGTCTTCACGGCGCTGGTTGAATAAATTCAGTAGCTGATTAAAACGGTATCCGTTATGTGCGGAAAACGACCCATAAGTAAGATAATTGCGACGCTGATGATCCTGTCATCGATTGCCACGGGGTTGCAGGCGCAGTTCCCCAACAGCAGTACGGCCGAATTTGAAGAGATTATTGTCAAATTTGAGATCCCCCGCCTGATAAACAGGGACATCTTCGCGCAATATGACGGCCGCAGCCTGTTTCTTCCGATGGTTGATATTTTCCGTCTCCTGGAAATAAATATCCGCACTGATCCGGAAAACGGCAAATATTATGGAGAGTTTTTAAGCCTCGACAATAAATTCGAAATCGATCTCGAAAAAGGCCGGGCCAAATGTTTCGGCAAATCCAGTGAGTTCGGTCCTCATGATTATTACCGGACCGACACCGAATTATTTTTAAGGCTGGAGCTTTTCGAGAGGATTTTCGATATGAAAATGCATTTTAATTTTTCGCAGTTGAGCGTCTATCTGGCACTCAGCAAGGATTTCCCTGCTTATCAGAAATTAAAGCGCAATGCGGAGCATAAAAAGCTCCTGGCCCGCGAAGCCTCGGCCAAAGATATACAGGATATACCCTACAAACGGGAGCATTTGAAGGCAGGCGTGGCCGACTGGACGATAACGCTCAACCCGCTCGAGAAAAAGGGACAGTATTTCGGTCTTGGTCTTGGCGGGATGCTTTTCGGAGGCGATGTAACGGTCAGCGGGACGGGAAACAGCGGAACCAGTTTTCAAAGTGATCAGGTTCGCTATAAATGGCATTATGTTTTCAACAACAACAGTTATCTGACTCAACTCGAGATGGGTGAGATCAACGCGGGCGGGGCGCTGTTGCGCCGCCTTGACGGTATTCTCGTGACCAATAAACCTCAGGTGCAACGCAAGTATTTCCAGACAGTCGAAATCTCCGGGCATGCCGGTCAGGGGTGGGAGGTCGAACTTTATGTCAACAATAATCTCGAAGATTTCGCCCACACCGACGAGAATGGTGACTACAGCTTCCTGACAGATATCAACTATGGTTCATCTCGAGTCCTTTTGAAAATGTACGGACCCAACGGTGAAATACAAACTCGTGAGGAATTTGTCCGGGCACCTTACAACCTGATTCCAAAAAACAGTTTTGAATACACTCT
>QNAH01000057.1 GCA_003641425.1 Candidatus Zixiibacteriota bacterium | reverse complement strand
TAAATATATTTTGTTTCTCCATGATGTCAATAAAAAACTGCAACTCATTTTAGATATTTTAGCTCGAATTATCCAATCACGGACTAAACCAAACATGACTTTATCCGTCCCGTTTCCATAGAGGCCGTTCTAAGCGACGAACGCCCGGCCCTGTCTCAAATATCCCCCGGTCCTAGATCGCTTGAAATTGGCGCAAATCCCGTCGATACCGGCCGAAATAAAAGCATATCACAGACTGTACGGTACAATCAATTCAAATCAATTATAAGCCCGTCACGGCGTTTTTGTTCAGCCCCAGACTTTTACCCTTAAATAAAATTTAAGGACCGCAGAAACCGTTTTTACTGATTTTTCAATTTGTAAGTTATTGTCTGGTAATAACCGGATTTTCGATATTATTTTCGGTCTGAGGATTTCTGCAAGTGGAGTATCAATCTGATCCGTGCGGAAGTTAGATTTTATGCAATTCCATTAATAGATCTATTTGTTATTTACATCTGGTGTCGATATACAGAGAATCCGAAGGTCGGCCAATATTTTTTCGCCTTCTTGCAAAACCATAAAACTCCGGTTTGCATTTTTCCTTTGCATAACTACAAAGCCATTATTATCAAATTCTCCCTTAAGCCATTTGGAGACTATTTCGGTCACATTAAATCGTAATCCTTCATTATTCCCCGGCGATTGATGTAAATATGTTAATAATGTATCATTCACCGATAAACTGCTTTTAACCTCCGGTAAGCCTGAGCCAGACCACTCTTCGGTTAGAGGTAATACATTTATGATGGCTTTATCGTGGATTGCCGTGTCTAACTCAGTTTCCATTTCCAGATAGGCAAACAGAATAGTCTTGTTTTTCAGTGAATCAGGGAAATTATACTTGATAAAAAACTTATTTATTGGCCCCTCTGCTGTGGACTTTACAGGTAAATATGCGTTCGGTTCAATTATGATTTCTTCCGCCAGAGCGCTAACAGCGATAAATAAACCCAAGAATAGTGCTATAATAGTATTTATCTTTTTCACATTATCCTCCTATTTCAGTATAATCATTTTCTTTGATTCTTCATATTCTCCGGCTGTGATTTTGTACAGATATATGCCGGACGAAACCTGATGACCCAGGTTATTTTTACCGTCCCATATCACGGAATGAATCCCCGCGGCCATGTACGAGTTCTCGACAGTTTTCACATGTTGCCCAAGAATGTTGTAAATATCAATTTTGACTTCGGATGCCTTAGGCAATGCGTATTCAATAATTGTCACCGGATTAAAAGGATTCGGATAGTTCTGCCTGATCGAATATTCATCCGGTAATATTGGCATTTCCTTATCCGCCTGGTATTCTTTTGAAGAACCTCCAGTGCCGTGGTGTATACAGGTACCCCATGATGGCATACCCACGTATGGCGAATATATTATGTCCCCGGACATCTTTGACGCCAACTTGGCTTCAAAGGTGCTATCCGAGGGCTGCAAATCATAATAGTTGTATATGCAGGCGGTAGTATCACCCGGAGTATCTTCATTTTGCACAAAATAAACAGGGAAATAATTTGGGTTGGTATTCAACCCCTCAACATAGAAGCTATTCTTCCCCGAATCCGAGGCCGTTCCAAGATCAATATTAAATCCATTTGAACATACGGCTATTTCATTTATATCTTCAAAGCAAGTTTTACGAATTTTACAGTTTGCGTTACTGGTGGAATGGGCATCGACGCCAAAGTGCATAAAAGGTGCATCGGCAGTGTCTTTACTGTCTGCATAAATGGCAGATTGATATATGTAAAAGTCATCTCCATATTGAATTTTAACACCAGTCCAATAGTTATTGATTTCGGTTCCGCTCATTGACCCATCAGTCGAGGATAAATTTAATCCAACGGAATTTTCTATATCATATGTTAATTCCATAGCAATGCTATTCAGTGTCAAATTGGATCCGGTTCCCCCGGCATATACTCCCGTTGAAACGTCCGTAAAATCGCAATTATCGATTATAATTGAGTCCGAATTGTAAAGCGTGATGCCGTAATACTCTATATCATCCATGTCACAAAGGGCCATATACATGCTGTCGCTTTCATAACAATAAATGCCATAATCGCAATCGGAAATCGTGCTATTCATTATGGTATCATTTGAAGAGCTGTAATATTTAAAAATCGGCATACTGGCATTACTAATATCGACATAATTAAGATATAGCGAGCCGCCGTAAATATTCATTCCATACCATCCTATAGAATCACCAGGGGTGCCCAGATTAATTCTTGAGTTTACCGACCCCTCGATTCTCATATCACCATAAATAAAAAACTCAACCTTATTCGCGTAGTTTCCCCCGCTTGTTGTATCAAAGCAGGATGATATACTTATATTGGCATTATCTTCGATTTTAAGACTTTTGGTCGTGACAACGGTGATATCGCCTTTAACATTTATTGTTGAATAATCAGGCCAAACCCAATCTCTTGACAGACTGCCAAACCAGTCATTGTTGTGGATATATTTGAATCTTAACAGTGCCGCTTCAGCGGGGGGCAGATAAACAGAGTGTTTGATTACGCCGGATGAATCGAATACTGTATCATACGTATTTGTGAATGCATCCCAGATTTCATAAACGCCACTGTCAGATACAAATATGCGTGCGTATTGGCTTTCATTAGCCAGGCTGCGACGATTGACAAGCATCAAGTAATTATCGTTGTTGCTATCTTCAAAAAATGCAGCTTCTATCCAAGGATAAGCAGAATCGCCACTTATTGAATCAACAAAGCTCCCAGTCAAATTGGCAACATTTTTACTTGAGCCTGCCTCTTCCCACTCCAAATCCAAAAGCAGGCTCTCATTATCATGAATAATGTTATTGACTACTTTGCAACTATCCCATTGCTCAGTATAAATTAGGTCTTCACTTACTGTGACGGTATCCCAAATTGTCAGCCCCCTTACTCTATAGTCCATATCACAAGGGCATGAACTTTTTTTGTAATCCTCTGATTCCAAAGCCTCCAGAATTATATCCGGTCTTGGCAAAGGTTCATATTTTCCCGTAATTGGAGGATTATATGACCCATATGTATAATAACCTATGCCTTTTGTGCCATATGCCAAAGCTAAATATATTAAAACCTTCGCCTCGTTTGGCGAGGGACCACGAAAAATGATTTCTCCGCCAACCGAATCACACTCACGAAAAGCCCCAATATCCACCCACATTTTAGCATCAAGCCCCAGATAAGAGTAGTCTGAATTTAGAGATGAGATTGAATCCTGAATCAATTTTAATTTATTAGCGTTTTGATTTAATTTGAATTGTATGTCGGTAGAGTCCATGCCCGTTCCGGAAGCAGAGGTAATGTCATCTTCATGAACATACATCTCCACCTTAATATGGTCAAAAATACCACCATCAAGCGTCATATATTTAAAATACGTAGGTAATTGTATATCAGCTCCCGTCGTAGTTAGTGTGGTTGTGAATCTACCTAAAGAGTCTCCGGCATTCAATATTTTGTTTGCCTTTGTAAAACATGCATAGGTTGCCCAAGGTTCATCCTGAATATACCAATATTTTGGCAAATAACCCGTACCACCATTTAGTGAATCTAGGTATGACGATATCCTACTATTGACTTGGGACTCATCCAATTCTAAAAAGGCTCTGGCCGTATTATTGGTAACAACAATACTATCAAGGTATATTTCTGTGCCATCTGCGTCCATGAAATAAAACATTGTATGATAGGGTTCTCGCGATGCCAAATAGTCAATCGTGTCAACATAGTACTCGCCAGTGGATGGAAAGTCTGAACTGTATAAATCTTTCACAATTAGTGTCGGTAATCCAGAAACCTCCATTCCACCTGGCGTTGTGAAGGTCGTACAACTGGGAAATGTTCCGCTCATTATAATCGTATCTCCGGAATTGGTGATCACAGTATTGCCATTGTGAATCTCAAACATGGGCCCATATTTTCTCCCATCGACTACACAGTCGGGCTCCAAGGACGTATCTATGAAATATTTGATGATAGTAGTATCTGTCAAATCGGAGCTTATAAGCGTGTCATAGTCTATCATAAGACAGGAATCCAGTGGCTTTTTAAAACAGGTATCGCAAATAGCTACATTATTTGGTATTGAGGTGTAAAGATTGTCATAGGCAGCCCTATTCTTAAGTATAATTTTGCCAATTACTTCGGTTGTATCAACAGGGCGTTGATCCAATTTAATTCTATATCTGGCCTTTAACAAAAATCTTTCCACCCATGTATTCCCATAATACCCGTATGCTTTATCAATACCCTGTAACTCAGAATTCCACCACTGCCGACCACACAAATAGCCCTCATTGTGAAGACTTGCGCTGGCATACCTCACGTAATGATCGCCAATCGAATATTGCATACCAGTCAATGGCAATCGCCAGTAATCATCAAATACATACCCCCATCCAAAATCTTCATCACCCACAATATTATTGCCGGCTATATAGGGATAGTAAATGGAATTAAATATGAATGAGGAAAAGTCAAAGGGGGTAGTATCAGATATCCGAACAGACTTGTCAATATATCCGCCCGTCGGTATGAGTTTTACGTGATATGTTGCAAAATGAGTTGTTAGTCCATATAAAGTATCGTATTCATATTTTTCTTCATCAGGAAAACCAATTATATGATTCACGCCGAATTGGTTTAATCGTGACATCATAGAGTCAAGTTTAACCTTGTTTTGAAATTCATATCCGGATGATAATTCTTGGTAAATAAAAATAGGGAATTCTTCTGTATGCGATTTTGTGTTAAGTGATAACATAAAAAACAACAAACAAATAAGAACTGAATTATTCTTATTCATATTTACTCCCTCCCGGTAGTTATTTAATATATAGCATTTTTTTTGATATTTCGATATTATTGAATTTAAGCCTGTATAGGTAAAGCCCAGAACCCACAATCTGTTTTGCATCATCAAGACCATCCCACGATATAGAATGGGTTCCCGAGTATAATATTCCGAGTTTATATTTTCTTATTAATTTACCGGAGATGTCTATAATTTCAATCTCCGGTTTTGACTTATATGGCAGATCAAATTTGATATTTGTCGTTGAATTAAACGGATTGGGATAGTTTTGATATAACTTAAATCCCTTCGGGATAACCCTATTCTGACTATCATCAATACCTGTTGAATTCTCATCATAACCCGCGAACACACATACCTTTCCGGGATAATATGACTCTGTGCCAAGACCGGAGATGGCAAAGTCATCTATATTATCACCATTTACATCATCAAGCGACTTCAAATAACCGCCAAAATTGCGAACACCGGAGGGTATATTGATATATAAATCGCCATAGCCGTCAACATCAGGGCCGCCGAAATAGATAACAGCCCGGCCTGTAAACGGTTGTTCACCAATTATAAAATCAGGATATGAATCGTTGTTGATATCGAGCTGACCCTCAAGCTTTTCAAATGATGGGGTAATGGTTATATCATGCAGGGTATCAAATGAATTTCCCCCGAAATACAGATAGGCATTTGCCCCCGCCAGCGTGCTGATAACAAAGTCTGTATAGCCGTCACCATTTATATCCATAACATTTTCCAGCAAAGATCCAAAGGTTTCGGAGATTATACCACCAGGAGGGGGGATAATGTAATCTGGCTGATTGTCAAAAGATGCTCCGGTTTTGAATAGAAACACCCTGCCATTTATATCTTGTAGACCACCGGAATAATTAATGGCTAGATAATTGTTGCCATTAATATTGGGTAGATATGCAACCTCAAGGCCAAAATCATAATACTCAGGGAAATTTCCATCCCCCTCAAATTCAATATCATAGACTGTATCCAAAACAGGATTGCTGCTGTAAAAATACGCCTTTCCGCTAAAATCAATTCCCGGCCCTGGTTCACCAATTACAATATCCGGTTTGCCATCACTGTCCATATCAAAACCACCACATATGGTATTTTGAAGGCCAAAGTTGATCCAGTCCTGATTATGGACGGGGAACTTTAAAGCGGGGATTGTGCTGAATTCGGGCCCGCCATAATGAAGGCCATAATAAAGGATGGAGTTTCCGTGAAAAATAATAAAATCATCATACCCATCCAAATTCATATCTCCGACATTGGCTATGTTATGAATTGTATCCTTAAGCACCATATCAGGAATCGTATCCATGGGATTGCCGCCATGAAATAGGTAGAGCTTTCGCCTTCCGGTATCACCATCAGCCCCATAGGTCTGCACAACCCAAATGTCATCGAAGCCATCGTCATTCATATCGCCGGCCGCCTCTATTATCTGAAAGTAATCGGCGCTGTCACCCATACATAATGTGGCAATTAGCTCAATGGAATCATTTGAAGTGCTTTGAGCGACGGATATTGATATCAATAAAAATAATACTACAATGGACATTACTATGTTTTTAATCATGGTCAACACATTTTCAATCCTTCTTAAAACTATCTCTATAATGTTCCAGGTGTAAGGCGAATGGATGAAATATCAGAAGCACAGCGTTATATAATCATACGTATAATAACAAAGCTTAAAATTAAGATAACAGAATATTCCCATTATGCAATAAAAATGTCAAACAATGTTTATAAGGCACTACTTTTGTCTGGTTTAATTCAGGCAATTCTACTGGGCCAACCCATAGCCTCTCTCAAGAATATGTGATAACCTATAGCATCGGAAAATCTTAGAAGAATTATATCGATCCACAATAACATGTATAACGAAATCCATGAGTCTATTGGCGGAAGATACGGCCATCGATCAATGGCAAATTGACGAAACCGGCATTCTCCAGGCAATTATTGATGATTCCAAGGTTAAATGAGTCGATGTTGAATCAAAATCTGGTATGAGTATATTTAATTCTGGGTTTGCTTTGGATTTGACAGGATAAGATCGAATTTGTTGGCTTCAGATATTCCCTCGTCGATTACCTTCTGCTGAGTCTGGGAAAGCGATAATAAAAGACGGAGTATTCCTTGGCCAGATTTGAATTCGTCAAGTTCTTGTTTCAACTCGGTATAATGTTGTGTAAGAAATTCGTAATCTTCTTTTAGATGATTTAATTCTTCTCGAAGATTGCTGTTGTATTTCTCGACCTTCGAAATTTCATCTTGTTTGACCGCCTCAGCAGTCTCTTCTTCCAATATCCCTTCTCGGTCCAAGTAGCGGTTGACCATATTGCTGGCCATTGTCCAGCCATAGCGATAGCATAATTTATAAGGGTTCTTAAGGCGATTCGCATAGTAAGTGGCTGAACTGTGGCGCAACATATGGGGTGTAGCCCTCTTCCCTAGGGAGCGATGGGCAAGCCTTTTTATAGTCATCTTAAGTGCGGGATAACTCATCGGAAAAAGCTGGCTTTGAGGATTATTCCTGGCTGGATGGGAATTAAGCCATTTTGACAAGTGCTTTGTCGAAAGTGGTAGCGATATTGTCCGTGGCTTTGTTTTACTAAATTCCAGACGAATCATGTAACAACCTATTTTGTCATTCCAGAATAAATGCTCTTTTTTTAACCGTACGTTGAGAAGTTCCTCTACTCGTGCCCCGGAATCAAAAAGAACCATAACCAATGCCCGATCTCTATTGTTACTGGTAGAATCTATCATAATATCAATTTCATTCCGGGTAAGCGCAGGGACATCTTTAACTGACTCGCAGGTATCAAGCCAATCAACAAGGTCCGGATATACTTTATTATCACCGTCTTTCCACTTCCAGAATTTTTTGATAGTCTTTTTTATATCAACCTTGGATGCTTCACTATATGGAGAGTTTTTTACAGACAGAATTTGATCGGCCTCAAGCCGCTGAATCAAATCTTCCATATCCTTTTGCAATAAATCATCAAAAGGTTTCCCAAACCACATGGAGAGATTTTTTAGTATACCGATGTATTTTAAACATCTTGCAGGTCCGATTTTTTTCTTGGATTTTCCTTTTATAGTCTTTCCAAGCATACAGTCTCTTATGAAATCTTGAATTAATTTCCTGTTTTGGGGGATCATATCTCCATCCTTAGATAATCGGTCCAATTGGCTTCGAAATATTTCACTTCTTCGGTGTATATCAATCTTCCCTTCTTGATAAATTTTTAGGTTATCTGTTGATGGCATTTTCTTGTTTATTAAAACCGTCGGAGTTCTTATTCTTTGCCCCTAAAAAGTAACAGAAACGTTCCACGCCCACGCCGGGACTGGAACGAATCTGTTACAATTTAGAGCAATGAAAATGTGTATTTAGGTTTTGCACCCAAATTCAGATATAATAATACTGTGGACTTTTTATAATTTTCGGTTTCGTTGGATTTGTTGATTTGATTAATTAATCAATAAACATACTGACTATGTTCGAATTGCTGCAGAAGTTGTACAAATTGATCCTTTTCGTCAGCAGTAATTGAAAACTCCCTCAGATAATGGTATATATCCTTTAGGTAAGCTTCTGAAAACTCATGGAGACCTTGACTGTCATCAATAAGTTCTGTCACAAGGGTGCGGTTGAATTTCTGAGCGCTCAGTAAAATTTCTGCCGCAACAAGTGGTGTTGTGGCTGCCAGACGAATTTTGATTATTCTCAACAATTCACAAAATGCTGCGACCATCTCACCTGAACAAAAGTACGGATCATATGCTTTTCTTTGAGTCCATCTTTTCATCTCTGAATAGCATTTCCTTATCTCTTGTTGGGTTAAGGCCTGACCTTCTTCTAACCCAATCTTTGGGATGTTGGGAAGCCGGCTATGTCGCCGCACATAGCCGCCAAGGGCTGTCTCTTCAGGCAAAATTCGCAACTGGTCGAGATCAGCCTTAAGCGGATTTTTAAACAGAGTGGTGATATTTTGTCGCGATAAAGCAGAAGGCGGAATCGTAACCTTTTCCACCAGGCTTTGATCTGGACGAGTAATTCCTCTTTTTTCATCCCAGACAATCGCGGTAGCCACAATATGTTTGCAGATATAACCGTTCTTTGTGAAATAGGGGCAACTACAATTTATGATTATTTTTGCAGTTGAGAGTCTCAGTTTAACATCATATTCTTTGGTGCCTTGAACAACAGCCTGAACTTTTTTGTCAGTATCACTGATAATGCTTACAAGGCCTTTATCTGCATAAGATTCGCCGCGATGCCATATCTCCTGCTGAGTCTTATTCAACAATATTTTTGTGGCAGATACCATAGTCCAATAAATAACAAATCAAAACAATATTTCAAGGGTTATACGATAGAAAAATAACGAGTTTAAATGTGTATGATTTAAGGTCTATAATCATATTTTACATGGCATCTCTAATTATTTAGCTAAACATTGGAATTGAATGAATTGGTGGCTTTGCTTATCTGATCAAGGCCATATTCCTTTGACGCTTCACTTTTCATAATTTTGACTATAAATAATTTCGCATATTCTTCGTTGTACCTTAAAAGTGGCACAAAGTTTATATTCTAGTGCATATTCATTTTTCCATGGTCCAAACCAAAAATAGTAATCAAAAAATAAACCTTAAGCTACTGCAGGAAGCCCTCTGGAATATTGAAGATAAGATGAAGTCATATATGGAAAGCATTGCCGACCACGAAGCCGAACTGATTAGACTAAAGCGACAATTTAACATTATCCGCCAGAGAATAACCAACCTGGAAACTAAAGCTAAATAACCATTTTAAAAATGACCGAGCAGTTTTTCCCCTCAAAATCAGAACCAATCGGAATTAAAAATTTACAAAGCCAGTTTTTATCTTTAAGAATCGGAGAAGAGATTCCTTGCCTTACAATTAAGGGCATCAGAAAATTGACGAATCCGCTAAAGGAAGATAATCTGCCTGGAACCGATTATAAGTATTTAATAGAAAGCGAAGACAGTAAAATCTTGACAGTAAACTCCTGGGTGCTTTGGAAGGAAATAGCCGCTGTCTTAAAGGAAGCTGGCAAGATTAATGTGAAATTAGAGCTAAAACATAACGGTCGTGAAGATTATTCTGTAAAATTGATCTGAAATCGCTTAAAAGCATCTGAGAACTAAATTCAGGAATATCTCAAAAATGAATTCACAAGTTAAGAAAATGCTGGAAAATACCTATATAGTTTTTTGTGATAAATTTAAAGACAATAAGAAGGCCTGGGACAGTTTTTTGGAATTTATTGTGGCTGATCAAAAGCCTATGTTAATCTGGCAGCTGAACCACAAGTTTGAATGGCTGCTCAAAGATGCATCGCTAATAAAAACTTTAGATGATATGTATAGGCCCGAGATACTAAAATCAGATTATTATGATCATCTGGGCAACCTTTATTTCGAAAAGGTTATAAAAATAGATAAGACAGACAAGAAAACACCCTATCTGGTATCAGATAAAATAGTCGAAACAATGGGCAATAATTCTTTAGAGAAGAAATGCAAATTAGTAAATATCCTTGATCCGGCTGTTGGCACTGGCCGATTACTAATGGCAGTTTATAAAAGATGCCCCAATGGATCCCTTTTTGGAGTTGATAATGATATAAATTTGATACGGATTGCATTAGCCAATTTCCTCATTCATGATATACCAGGTCATCTTCTATATGCGGATATGAACAGGTATGAGATCGATATTTCCAAAGAAAATGGAAAATATAACTGGCAGTTTGCCAATCAATGGAATTCTCAACAAGATAAACTCAAACCAGTTGAGACCATATTATCCAGTACGAAATATTAATATTCCACCCTAAATATCCCTCCACCAAAAATGCCGCCCAGATTAAGGCTTACTAAATGGAATGAAATCTTAAT
>QNAH01000056.1 GCA_003641425.1 Candidatus Zixiibacteriota bacterium | reverse complement strand
GGACACGTCCGACTATCAATTCCGGAATCGAGGCCTCGACAAAACCGAGATGCACGATCATATAATAATCCTCCGAGATATGTATCGGCATCTCCACCAGCACCCCGCCGGCGCTGATATTGATCGTGTTGGTTTCGATCCATCGCAGTCGGTTAAGCCTGACCACGGTAATATGCGTGGAATCAAAACAGGCCAGTTTGATTCCCTTTTCGATCTCGACTCTTTGAAATTCCCGGTGAACCACCGGGAAAACGGTCTCGGCCAGGGGAATCTGCAGCTTGCCCTTGTGAGGGACAGCGATCTTGGAGCAGAAAACGACAGGTTCGCCTTTGTATGACAGATGCACCTCGACATCCTGGTTGTGAATCAGGTCGGCGACCAGCCCCGATGATCCCGAACGATCCATGAGAAGCTTGGCGCCGTTGACACCCACGATCCGGGTCGTCAGGACTTTTCCGGGAAACTGGTTGGTCTTCATCTTAACCTGTCGTCCGACCAGTTCGCTGCAGTCCATTTCGGCGCTGTATATAACGGCATTATCGGTTTTCACTATATCAATCCCTTCTGCCGTTCTCTGACCTGTTCCTCAAAGATGAAACGGACCATATTATTCTGGATATGATTATCGAACTGCCCGATCTGGCCGGGTAACCGCGCAAGCTCCCGGGCATGAAAATGACGTGACAGATTCTCCCGCTTTATGAATTCGACACCCGCAAATCTCTTTTCACTTATTCTCACAATCCGACAGCAAAGCGCCGTCATAAGACGCGGCAATCCCATCGAATCATAATCACCGATTCTGATCATCAGGATATCGCCGACTTCAATGTTATCGCCGACCCACATCAGCATCCCTCCGGCGGAAATATTTTTCGAATACGAGTCCCTCCAGCAAGCCTCCAGAAGTCGCCGGTTGCCGTCGCCGACTTTCAAGCGGCTGAATTTTAAATCGATTTTCCGGTCGATCCGCACAAAATTGCGGCGCTGAACACGCTGCATATTTTGCAGAGGAAATAACTCCACTGCCCCGGATGAACTCCCGGGTACGGAGACGATTTTAGCGGGAAACCGATACATCGCGTCCGGTTTGCGGAACTGGACATAAACCCTGATATTATCCGCTAACAACCTGTTTCCCTTGACATATTCCGGTTTGGAGGCAACTATTCTGGATGGACCGATATCCTCGACCCGGGTGATATACAAACCTGTCTCCCCATCCCGTTCGACGACTATCTCGATTTTATCCCAGAGATCGAGGGTCTTTTTCTTCTTGCTGGCAGCGGTGTTTAACATCGGTAAAATTATCCTGACTTGGCCTCCGCCAGATTCAGCCGTCCCTGCTCGATGGCCAGTTCCAGTATTTTTCGAGCCAGCGCCGTCCGCCCCGGATCACCCTTGTGCTTGTAGATGAATTCCTGCCCGGTCCGGATGGTCGTATTGAAATATTCTTTGGCCTGTTCATGTTCACCGATACGCCGTGATAATTCGGCGATCAGGTACGATGCCTGCATTTGCTGATTGCCTTTGGCAATATTGCGCCCGTCACGAAATGCCTTTATGTAGTACATGACCGAAAACTTGAGCGCATCCTTTTCATTCAAAGGAATTTCTTTGTGACTCGAGGTCAACTGACTCAGGAAATCATAGAATGAACGGTGGCTGTGAAAACCGAGGGCCGATTCATCACTGGTCGTACCCAGGGCCAGTGAACGATGTTCTTTTACGATCTGGCTGAGAGCATCCCTCTTACCGTCCAATAGCGACAGAACCTCCTTGAACGAGGCCAGCTCAACATTGTAACGGTCTTTCACCGGATAAAGACTTGATTTCAACTCCGCCGATATGTTGTCGTCTTCAAATTGTGAGGCAACCGCCGACTCGATTTCTTTGAGACGCGCTTCCACTTGGCCAAGATCTTTCTCGAGCATGGCAAGTCTGCCGTCGACATCGCTGAGATAACCCTTCATCAACTGCACATTGGGATTTTCCCCCCGATCCATATCCCGGAAAAGCCATGCTATCCGCAGATAAAATCTGGCCAGATCGAGATGATTGTCGGAGTCGGGATGCCCGCACGTTATGATCGCCAGAATCAGCTTCAGGACAGCTGTCTCATGTGGAAATCTGCCGGCATCCAGTTCCGAACCGATTTTTTTTATGATCGACTCGGAGCCGGCCAGCATCTCCAGGTGACGTTCCTTGACTATTTTCAAACGGTACGTCTTGAAATAACTGTCGTTCTTCCATTCCTTGAACTGGTTGTTGAATTCACGCGTATAAAAACAGTTGGAACAGGTGGCCACAAAAAACAGAAGCGGATTATAAGCCTGGTAACGCGGATTGCGCCAGGTCCTGCTGGTGGGGCAAAAATCGGTATCCTGATCGGTCTCGCTGTAAGCGCCGACTTTTATTGTTTCATATTCATTTATCGTTTTGCAAATGGGACATTCGACCTTTGTAAGAAAAAATGGTGATTCGGATGTCATTACTCACTCCTCCCTGCTCCCTGCAGATTGAGACGCTGTTTTATCATCGATAGCTCACCATCCGTAATCGGGAGAGATGCCGCCGCCCCGGCGTCATCACCTCCGGCCAGCATCTTCTTCGCTATGCGAATGATTTCCTGTCTGTTTCTCATTTTCAAATCCTGTTTGATGCCGGTATCGCCGCCTTTTTGAAGCGGCGGATCGACCAATTTTTTTAGGCTTACATATTCCGGGCCGTCCGCACCCGATTTCGGCTTGTCATTGCCGCCTGTCTCAACTGCCGCCCCGGCGGCGCCTGCAACCGGAGCCGCGGTGACCTTTGTCGCTTTCTTTCCCGAAAAGAAAGAACGGATCAGCATCATAAGCATGCCGGCCAGGATAAAACCGGCGGCGTTAAGACCGACATCTATCAATTGCTCATTTGAAAATCCTATTTCCATAAGTATTCTCCATCAGGCGGTCACATCGAGATGTCCGGAAGAAGAGTCATCCTGTTCATCCCGACTTTCGTCCTGTTCTTTATCTTCGTCTTTTTTAAATTTCTTTTTTTTCTCATCGCTGTCTTTATCTTTGGTTATTATCAGGAGATCGCTTTTCCCTGACTCCTTGGTCCGTTTTGGATCGGCCGTGGATTTTTCCCTGAGAATGGATGTAGCCTGGCGCTGTTCCATCTCGGCGCTGGCTTTTTTCATCTGCTTGAGTTTTGCCACGATCTCCGTCTTGGACAAAACATCTGCGATTTCCATCAGCCGGTCCATATTCGCGTTCTCCCTAACCGCTCATTGCGAAGCGCTCCTTGATCATGCCTCTGAGCTTTAGAACCGCCTTGGTGTGTATCTGCGAAACCCGCGATTCCGAGATCGACATGACTTCGCCGATTTCCTTCAGGGTCAGTTCCTCGAAATAATACAGCGCAATGACAAGTTTCTCCTGGTCGGTCAGGCGGTCGATAGCCACCGCCAGAAACGCCTGGAGCTCGTTTTTTTCAAGATCACCAAGTGCGTTGCGCCGATTCGGTTCCGACACCGTCTCGATACGCGGCACCTGATGGTTGTCTTCCTCTTTGTAAATGGCCTCATCGAGTGATAACAGCGAGGTACAGCTCACATCACTGATGGCCATATGCAGTTCCCGGACGCTGTAGCCGAGAGCCTTGGCCAGTTCAACCTCGGTGGGACGACGGCCGAAATCATTCTCGAGCCGGATTACGGCTCTTTCTATCTCGCGCGATCTGGCGCGGGTCGAACGCGGCACCCAATCGAGCGCCCGCAGTTCATCAAGGATGGCGCCTCTTATTCGAGGTACGGCGTACGTTTCGAATTTAACCCCGCGGGCGGGATCAAAGTTCTTGAATGCCTCGACCAGTCCGATAACTCCGGTATTGATCAGATCGGTCAGTTCAACCGAACGCGGAAAACCAATCGCCATCCGCCCGGCCACGTTGCGGACCAGCGGAAGATAACGTTTGAGCAGCCGTGCACGGACGTCGGAACTTCCATGCCTGAAATATCTCAACCATTCAAGATTGTCTTCGGACTGCTTTTTGGCGTTCCGAAAATTTTCTTGAATTTCGTAAACCGAAACCCGCGTGGTTTTAGTCTGTCTGGTTCCTGCTCTTTTTTTCCGAACTTTTTGCGCGCTGGTAGTTTGCATGCTATTCCTTTATATCGGCTAATGCCTTTATTGAATTAATATTATCTTCACTCTTGATTGTTGTCTCCGAGCCCCCGGATACGTTATTTGCTGTTAAAATTTTGCACAGATTGCTCAGTTGTCTGACAACGGGCGAATCGGGAAAAATATCGACAAGCGCCCGCTGTTCCGAGACCGAATCGATAATATGCCTGTCGCTATAAAGATAACCGGCGCTGAGCGGTACCCGGCCGAGAAAACGGCCGGCCATAACCGTGAATTTCTGATAGACATATTCATAATCTGATTCACCCTCAACATTGTTAAGAAAAATGTGTGCCGAAAAATCATCTATCGTCTTTACCAGATATTTGAACAGACCGTAGCCGTCGGCAATCGAGGTCAGTTCGGAGTTGATGACGATCAGATTTATATCTGCATGCCGCACCGTCTCCTCGATAATACTGAGATGACCGGATGGTGTATCCAGGATGATATACTCATATCCGGATGCGATATCCCTGAGTCGGTTCACGAAGCTATGGAAAGCCGCCTTTTTATATTCAAGAAATTTATTTCCATGAGACGGGGTGGCGATCAGGTGATAATTGCCGCCAAGAATCGTCCGGGCAGGATCGAAATTTCTGTGATCCCTCATGACGTCGGCCAGCGTCTTCTCCGGGACAACATTGCCGAGTATGTGGATATTTCCAAAACTGTAGTCGCAATCGACAATCAATGTTTTTCGACTCTGTGAGGCCAGAATTGCCCCGGCATTGTAGGCCAGAACCGATTTGCCGACTCCGCCCTTACCCGATATAAACGATATCACCCTGGGTCCGTCGGACAGGTCATTCTCCGTTAATGCAGTTCCCTGAAGTCGATTATTCAGCATGAACAGATACCTCCAGTTTCAAGAGACGACGTGCAATTGCGGCCGCATCCGGAACGCGCAGTTCCCCAATCCCGCCGGGACTGTCGGTGACATAAGACACCGGAATATTGAGATACTCGGCCATGGCCGTGATACCGCCCCAGCGGTCGGTTTCATCGAGATGACTGGCGACCAGGCAGGTAGGCGAGAAGTTTTCGAACATATTGATCGAATCGATCAAATCGTGCGAACGATTGCAGACCGAGAAAACAAAAAAGACTATATCCGGTGCAACCGACATCAGCTCCTCGGCCAGTTTCTTCTGTCGGCGCTCGGTGCATCCGATGGCCGGGGTATCGATCAGGCAAACCGAGTCATTATCACGGTTATCCTGCAACTGGCGACAGAAACCTGCCTGCAGATCGAGCAGGTCGGCATAGGCGCCGATTTCTTCATAGGCCGCAATCTTCATCTGGTCAAGCGACAGAAGCTTTATCTTCCGGCCATACTTGGTGCACAGTTGCGCCGCCGCTTTGCCCATGACCGATGTCTTCCCCCCCCCGCTGGGTCCCACAAATGCAATTTTCATCCCCGGCTCAATCGAAATGTTTGCCGACGTGATCCGCCCAATTTCATCATGCACGACGCTCAGGGCGACCTGTTCGATATTACTGCCGGTATCGGCGCTGTCGAGCGTTCTCCGGGCCATACGGTGCGCTATCTCGACCGGCACATCGGAGTCGATCAGGTTGAGAAAAACCGGTTTGACTTCCGTCGGGAGGTTCGTAAACAGGTCGGGCGAACGATGCGCCGACAGGATGCGGTTCAATGTCTTTTCGAGCCCGGCGAAATCTTTTATTTCCTTATTATTCTCCGGCTTCGGATCGACAGCCTTTTCTATTTTCATGACGCTTGTCTCTTTAACGAAGGGTTTGTTTTTCCTGGACGCCCTGTGCTTCGACAGCTCCTGCTCATCGATACAGGCCGTGACTTCGAATCTCTGTCCGGTCAATGAGACCTCTTTACCGGAACAGACCTTTGTCCTGAGAACCACCGCGTCACCGCCCAGTTCTTCCCGTATTTTTTTCAGCGCCGCGGCAACCGTCGGCGCACTGAAGGACTTAATTACCATTTTCGAATTCCACCACTCCGTTCGAGATAATCTCGACATTATTGCTGATTTCATTGTATGAGAGCACCACCAGGGTCGGGTGGGCCGCTTCCGTCAGGCGCTTCAGCGCCAGGCGAATATTCGGCGAACTGAGGCATATCGGCGTATGCCCGGCCGCTTCGGCCTTTTCGATCTGCTTCCCGACCGCCTTGATCAATCGCTCCGTCTCATCCGGCGGCGTTACCAGCATCAAACCCTGCTTGGTATTCTGCACCGAATTGGTCAGCATCTGCTCCACTGTCGGATCGATCGTGAAAACATGAATTTTATTCTCTTTATCGCGGTACATATCCGTGATCTGCCTCTTAAGCGCCATGCGGACATACTCGGCCAGAACATCCGTCTCCTTGGTATTGGGATAAATATCCGTAATTGTTTCCATAATCGTGGTCAGATCGCGTATCGGGATCCTTTCGGCCAGAAGCGTCTGAAGGACTTTCTGGACGGCCGACAGCGGAACCACATTGGGGACAATCTCGTTGACCAGCGAGGGATTGTCTTCTTTCAGTGTTTCCATCAGGTGACTGACATCCTGGCGCGTCAACAGTTCCGATGAGTTGCTCTTGATGATCTCGGTCAGATGGGTCGTCAGGACCGCCGACGGTTCCACAATCGTGTACCCGCGCGACTCGGCGCCCTCTTTTAGATTCGGAATGATCCATGAAGCCGACATACCGAATGACGGCTCCTTCGTCTTGAAACCGTCAAGCTCTTCCTTGACATAACCCGGGTTGATGGCCAAAACATGATCGAGCATCAGTTCGTACGAAGCCACCTCTATCCCCTTCACCTTGATCCGATATTGATTTGGTTTGAGCTGGACATTATCCCGGATCCGCACCGGCGGCACGATAATACCCATTTCGATGGCTAATTGGCGCCGGATGGCGGAGACACGGTCAAGCAGGTCGCCGCCCTGGTTGGAATCGACCAGCGGTATCAGACCGTAACCGATCTCGACCTCGAGTGTATCGACCTTGAGAAGATCCTCGGTTCGTTCCGGCTGTTCGACCTGGCTTTCCTGCATTTTCTGCCTCTGTTCTTCAAGTTTTTTCTTCTTCATACTCTCGTTGGTCAGGTAACCGACCGTTCCGATACCCAGACCCAGCAGAACGAACGGCAGGGTCGGCATTCCGGGTACAACCCCGAACAGCACCAGCATCACGGCCGCAATCATTATCGCCCTGGGTTGGCTGGTCAGCTGTGTGGTCAGGTCCTTGCCCATATTCGAGGTGGATGCCGCACGGGTGACGATGATACCGGCCGAAGTTGAAACAATCAACGCCGGAATCTGTGTGACCAGGCCGTCACCGATGGAAAGCAACGAGTAAATCCGCAGGGCTTCGCTCACGGAACGGCCCTGCATCAGGATACCGATGACAAAACCGCCAATAATATTAATCATCGTGATCAGGATACCGGCGATGGCATCACCCCTGACAAATTTCGAGGCGCCATCCATGGCCCCGTAAAAGTCCGCTTCGTTGGCAATATCTTCACGGCGCTTTTTAGCCTGCTCTTCATTAATCAAACCGGCATTCAAGTCGGCATCGATAGCCATCTGCTTGCCCGGCATGGCGTCGAGAGTGAATCGTGCGGCCACTTCCGAGATTCGTCCGGCGCCTTTGGTGATCACGACAAACTGGATAATTACCAGGATTACAAAAACGATGAAACCGACCACGTAGTTGCCCTTGACAACAAAGTTGCCGAATGAATTGATCACTTCACCGGCATAACCGGTGCCGAGAATCAAGCGGGTGGAAGCTACATTAAGCGAAAGCCTCAAGAGCGTGACAATAAGCAGCATTCCCGGGAAAACCGACAGGTCAAGCGGCCTGCGGATATAAAGAGTCGAAAGCAGAATAACAAGGGAGAAAGTGATATTGAAAGCCAGAGCGAAATCGAGAAATCCGGGAGGAAGCGGGATGACCAGTACTCCGACAATGACTATTACCGCGACAGCCAGCAGTACATCGGAGTGATTGATAAGCCTGCTCAAAAATGTATCGCCGCGGGATGCCATTTATACCATACTCTCCTGTTTTAGTCGATAAACGTAGGCCAGCACTTCCGCCACCGCCCGGTACAGTTTACCCGGGACATAGGAACCGACCTCGCACATATTGAACAGAGCACGCGCCAGCGGTCTGTTCTCGATCACCGGAACATCCGCTTCGCGGGCTATTTCTTTTATCTTTTGCGCCACCAGGCGTTCACCCTTGGCGATCACCATCGGGGCGTCCATTTTATCCTGATCGTATTTCAATGCCACCGCCAGATGGGTCGGGTTGGTGATGACGACATCCGCCTTGGGAATTTCCTGCATCATGCGCCGGCGCGACATCTCGCGCTGAATCTGCCTGATCCGCGACTTCGTCTGCGGCGATCCCTCGGTATCCTTGAACTCATCGCGAATATCCTGCTTGCTCATTTTGATCGTCTTTTCGAAATCATATTTCTGGTAGCCGTAATCGAGCAGGGCCAGAAAAAGAATGACCGCGCCGATCTGCAGCGTTGTCTTGAGAGCCATCTTTCCCATGGCCGCCGCAAACACCGCTATCGACTGATCTGACATGTTGAAAAACGTATCGATCTGTGATTTGATCGACAGGTAACCGATTGTACCTATCAAAAGCAGCTTGACCACATCGCGCGCCAGTGCAAACAGCGACCGCGATGAGAACAGTCTTTTGATACCGCTGGCCACATTTAGCTTATCCATTTTCGGGGCCAGCGGTTTCCCGGTGAACAGGATACCGACCTGGAGGACATTGATACCGTAGGCGATCAGTACCAGGACAATCATCAGCGGTCCCATGAGAAAGAAGAAAGTCAGGATATTCGATGACATCAGCGCCTGAACCGAATCGAAATCGGTATGAATATTCGGAGCTTCGGAAAATATATATATCATGAATTCTTTGAGCTGATTCACCAGAAGCGGTCCGACCAGGTACAGCGTCACAATTCCCAGACAGAGAATGACCGCCGAACTCAACTCTTGAGAGCGGGCAACCCTTCCTTCCTCACGCGCCTTTTGCCGGCGACGCGGGGTTGCTTTTTCAGTCCGTTCCTGGAAACTCTCTTCAGCCATGTTTTTTTATCCGATTGTCCCTATGTTGTAAAGAATCCGGGCCAGTTCCCCATCGAGGAAATGAACCGTTTTTTCAATCATGTATCTGAAAATCGGCAGCGCCGCCGCCAGAACCAGAAAGCCGATGCCTATTTTGATCGGAATACCGACGATGAAAATATTCATCTGGGGTACCGTGCGGGCCACTACCCCGAGAGCGACTTCGGTCAGGAACAGAGTTATCATCACCGGCGCCGCCAGTTTGATGGCGATCGTGAAGGCATAGGCGGAAATACGAATCAACTGCTCCCCGGCCGGTCCGGTAAAATTGAAAACCCCGATCGGCACCAGCTGATAACTGTCCGACAGGGCCGAGATAATGGCATGATGTCCGTCGATTGCCAGGAAAATCAAAACCGCGATAACATACCAGAACTCACCCAGAAGCGAGGTCTGCGAGTTTGATTCCGGGTCAAAAACATTGGCAATGATAAGCCCGATCTGATAACCGACAACGTTACCGCCGATACGAACGGCTATAAACAAAATGGTGAAAAAGAGCCCGATAATAAACCCAACCAGCATCTCCTTGGCGGCCAGCATGGCCAGCAGCCAGATCGAATTCATCTCCGGCACCTGGGCATTGCCGACTACCGGTATCAGTATGATAGCCAGCATGATAGACAGTCCGGCCTTGATCATGACGGGTATTGACCGATGCCCCAGTATCGGGGATATAATAAATAAACCGGCTGACCGGAATAATATCAGGAGGAATGTCTGGAGTTTTGCGGTTCCGTATGTCAGAAATTCGAACATTTAGTTTACCTATAGTACGGGTTACTCGTCAATACTTTAATCAAGCTTCATGCCAACCCGGACTATCGCGGCGGGATTATTGTATTTTATTGTATGGTAACAACTTAACTTGGCGTCAAGATATCGGATTGGGGCCGGAACGACCGGAGACCGGAAAGGAATGCCCGATGTGCCAGAAATATTTTCAAGGTTTCCTCCTCATAAAGTCGGAATAATCCCGAATAAACGAACCGTAAACTCGGTCACAACATTCATAATCCACGGCAAAAATATTATCAGAGAAACGGCCACCGCGACGATTTTGGGAATAAATGTCAGGGTCATTTCATGGACCTGCGTAACAGCCTGCAATAGCGAGATAACCAGACCGACCAAAAGACCCGATAACAGCATCGGGGCCGATACCAAAAGCATTGTCAGCACCGCATCACGGCCTATTGATACTACCATTTCCGGTGTCATATTCCATCCCCTCCTTTAGAAAAATGATCCCACCAGGGATTTGACCAGCAGATACCAGCCGTCCACCAGCACAAACAACAAAATCTTGAACGGCAGAGCGACGATGATGGGCGGTAACATCATCATACCCATCGACATAAGCACCGACGAGACGATCATGTCGATAATCAAAAACGGAACAAAGATTAAAAAGGCGATCTGGAAGGCAATCCGCAACTCCGATATGACAAAACCGGGCAATAATATATGAAGCGGGACATCCTCGGGCTTTTCCGGTTTATCCATCCCGGCCAGATTTATAAACAGCGCCATGTCTTTCTCGCGTGTCTGCTCCAGCATAAACTCCCGAAACGGAGCCATGCTCTTATCGAACGC
>QNAH01000055.1 GCA_003641425.1 Candidatus Zixiibacteriota bacterium | reverse complement strand
GGTTTCCTTGCTGATCTCGGTATTATGCACCCGGCACATACCAAGAATATACGAGACGATTTCAATCGCCGCCTGTTGTTCGGCGACTATTATTTCATCCGCTCCGGCCTTTTTCAGCGGTTCGATATCGAGAAGATATCGGGTTCGCGCGGTAATATTTATATCAGGAGCGGCATCGCGCGCCGCGCGTATCGCCTGTTCAACCGCGGCTGGATCGTTGATAACTATGACAAAACCTCGGGCATGTTCGATACCGAGCCGTTCGAGCACTTCGTGCGAGGTGATATCGCCGAAATACGCCGGTTCTCCCCGGTCGAGCGCCCGACGGATATTCTCGCTGTTGAGATCGACGATCACATACGGTACACCGCACCCTTTCAAGGCCGTGGCCAGTTCCTGACCGGCGAAACCATAGCCTCCGATAATGACATGGTCGCGCAATTTTGATTTTTGTACCGCATCCTCAGCGGCAGAGACATTGAGAAGCCGATTAAGAGCTTTCATGCGCCCAACACCGGCGGCCACTTTCGGAGCAAGCGACAATGCAAACGGAGTTAGAAACATGGATATAATCGCGACAGCGATCAGGTTGGCCGCGAGCGGATCGCTTATCAGGTCGGTTTCCCGCGAGGTGCGGATAAGAAGAAATGAAAATTCCCCTATCTGGGCCAGACCGACCGCCGCCAGGACGGCCACGCGCAGCGGCAGACGCATGATAGTCCCGGCAATGAGGACGACAATAAATTTGCCTGCAAGAACTGCGGCAAGGATCAGCATGATCGGGCCGACATTCTGAAATATATCTCCGGCCGAGAGCAGCATCCCGACCGAGACAAAAAAGATACTGGTGAAAACCTCTTTGAAAGATATGACATCCGACATAGCCTGATGGCGGTATTTCGATCCAGCCACAACCAGCCCGGCCAGAAACGCTCCCAGCGCCAGCGATACTCCGGCGGCCGAAGTGAGCCAGGCGGTTCCGATGCATATCAGGAGAACCGTCGTAACGAACAGATGACGCTGTCTGGTGGCCGCGATGATATTCAAAAAACGGGGTATGACCAGCCTCGAGGCGATGACAACTCCGACAACAATCAGCGCCGCCCGCCCCAGAGCGGTCAGGATGGCCGAGGCCGAAGATTCGGCGCCGCTGAGAAGCGGAATCGCGAGCATCATCGGGACAACACATAAATCCTGAAAAACAAGAATACCGAGTTTGATACGCCCGTGAGGGGCGTCGGTCTCACCCCGTGTTTCCAATCCCTTGAGGACAATAGCGGTACTGGATATGGCAACGATAAAACCTATAAAAATTGACGACTGCCATGAGAGGCCAAAGATCCGGGCAATAAAATATGTCAGCAGAATACTCAGTCCGACCTGCAGGGTGCCGCCGATAATAATCGGCTTCCAGAGACGTTTTAGTCTTTCGAGGGAGAGTTCCAGACCGATCCCGAAAAGAAGCAGAGCGACGCCTATTTCGGCAATAACCTCAACCTTATATATATCATTGATAAGAGCAAATCCGCGCGGGCCGATCAGCATCCCGGCAAAAATAAAAGCGGCAATGGCCGGGATTTTAAGCCGGTGCAGAAAGGTTACGACGATTACGGCAACCGCCAGAATGACGACAAAGTCCCGTAAGTAAACCAGTTCGCCCAAATTTAATGATCCTGACTAAAGCATTATTCTTTGAATCCCACGATATCCTGTTCTTTTCCGAGAACGACGAGGATATCGTTTTTCTTTATAGTGTATTCACCGCCGGGAGCGAATTCGAATTCACCTGTTATGGAATCTTTCAGGGCAATAACCTGAACATGATATTTGGTACGCAACTGGAGTTCCATCAGACGCTTATTGATGAAATCATCGGGCGGGGCTATTTCGGCAACATAATATTCTCCAGTAAGCGGTAGTTGGTCGATCAAATTCTGCCGGGCCAGCGAATGTGATAGTTTCAGCGCCATTTGTTTTTCCGGTATGATTGCTTCGGTGGCGCCAACCTTGTACAAAATCCTGGCATGATCTTCGGAATTTGCCTTAACAATTATCTGTGCCGCCCCAAGTTCTTTCAGGTACAAAGCTATTAATATGGAGGCATGAGAATCTTTTCCGGTGGAGACTATAAAACAATCATAATTATCAACGCCAAGATTTTCCAGAAAGGATCGTTCGGAAACATCGGCGATGATGGCCATCTCGGCAAAATCCTGCAGGGACTGCACTTTATTTTTATCGATATCGATGGCGGTAACTTTGCAGTCCAGTTTCGATAATTCAATGGCGACATTAGCACCAAAATTTCCAAGACCTATGACGGCAAATTTTTTCATAATACACCTCTATCCAACCATAACCTGCTCATCGAGATATATAATCTCGCCTTTTTTGGGCGGGCGGGCCAGCGTAAAAACCAGGGTCAGCAGTCCGACACGACCGGTGAACATCAAAAGAATTATAATAATTTTACCCAGGCTATGCAAATGGGCGGTTGTCCCGAGAGAAAGTCCGACGGTACCAAAGGCCGATATTACTTCAAAGGCCGCATCGACAAACCAACCATGACTTATTTTGTGCGGGATGGGTTTTTCCTCAACAAACATAAAAAGGACAAACATGATGACAATGACCAGAATTGCCACGAGTATAACGGTGAGGGCGCGATTAATCGAATCATTGCTGATCGACTTCCTGAAGACGGTTACTGATGACCTGCCGAGAAATCTTCTGTAGGCCATTATAAGTATTACTCCCAGCGTCGTTGTCTTGACACCCCCGGCGGTAGAACCGGGGCAGGCGCCAATAAACATGAGGATAATCGTAATCAGCAAACTGACTTCGGTCAGGTTGGCCTGCGGTATGGTATTGAATCCGGCGGTACGGCTGGTCACCGCCTGAAAAAAGGCATTGACCAGACCATGTGTAAGACCCATACCTTCAAAAAATTCATTACCGTTCTCGGCAAAAAGAAAGGCAATTGTCCCGGTCAAAAGCAGAACGCCTGTTACAGACAGACATAATTTTGAATGCAGGGACAGTCTTATTTTTCTATTTCTCGTTTTGATGACCAGTTCCCTGATGACCACAAATCCCACTCCCCCGAGAATAATCAGTGCGGAAAATATGAACATCATCAGTATATCGTCGCGGTAATTTTCAAGGCTGTTGCTGAATGTCGAAAAACCGGCATTGCAGAAGGCGGAAATTGAGTGAAAAATTGAATAATAAACAGCCTTACCTAAGGGAAACTCACGGCTGAAACGAAAAAACAGCAGTACTGCCCCGATCAGTTCGACAGTGAAGGTGGTCAGCATAACCGCTTTGAGCAAGGAGTGCGGTTTTATTTTACCAGTGTCCCCGAGAGTCTGTGTCAATACCAGTCGGTCCTGAAACGATAATTTTGGAATGATTGTAAGCAGCACTGTGGTGGCCAGTGTCATGATCCCAATACCGCCGAGTTGTATCATAGCCAGAATGATAATCTGGCCGAATAATGTAAAATCATTACCGGTATCGAGGACAGTCAAGCCGGTGACACAGACGGCGGAAGTCGACGTGAAAAGAGCATCAAGAAAGCTGATATTTTGACCGACCGTACTTACCGGCAACATCAAAAGTACGGAGCCGGCCAAAATCGCGGCCATGAAGTAAACGACGATTTTGCGTCCCGGCCTTTGACCTATCAGTTCCATTTTAGGATTTTCCCCGGGAATCAGAGTTAAGTCGCCAATCCCATCTTATCGGACCAGGCCCCAGATTTCGCGTATCAGGGTCGGCGGGATCGAACCCTCGGCCAGCAGGCGATCATGGAAATTTCTCAATGAGAAATTGTCACCCTCGATGGCTTTCAGATCATCGCGAAGTTTCAGGATTTCGAGTTTGCCTGTCAGATAGCACATGGGAATCGTCGGCTGCTGGGCATATCTTCGCACTTCGGTCCTGATCCATTCCGCCGGCTCGGTATCCATCGTCTCGGCTATCCATTGCACCGCCTCATCGGTGGTCATCTGCCCGGTCTGCAGTTTTACATCGACGATGATCCGGGCGGCGCGGAATATAATTCCACGCAGGACCGTCAGATACTGGCGCTCGTCTTTATAAAAACCGAAGTCCGACATCATTTCTTCACAGTACAAAGCCCATCCCTCCAAAAACAACAACGATTGCTGCCATTTGCGAACATCGTCATCGACCCGCGAGGCCATCTGCAGTTGTAAATGATGCCCGGGGTAGGCTTCGTGAACGACACCGCCCCTGAAACCCCGTCGGTGAATATATTTATATCTGGCGGCCCGTTCACCGGCATCCATCGAATCCGGGATCGGACGGACATATAAGTATCCCGTCTGATCAGGGCTGAACGTTCCCGGGGGCTCATAAGCAATCGTACTGACCATACCGGTTAAAAACGACGGCGTCTCGATAACTTCACAGGCCCCGATATCTTCAGGTATGGTGACTATATCATTTTCTTCGAGGAACAGCCGGGCCTGCTCGACCTCCCAGTTGTAATACGCCAGAATATCTTCCTTGCCGATACAATCGAGGACAAATACCGAATCCACGCCGGCGTTTGTTGAATCGAGTTTTGCCTTGAAATCGGCATATTGCTTTTTGGTCTGCGCCAGAAGATTTTCGCCGATCTTCAATAAAGAATCGGAGTCGAATCCGAGAAAATACTGGTGTTCAAGCAAGTAATTGTAATTGGTTTTGCCGATAGCAAAAGACTGCGGCTCGCCCGGTGCCACGGTCTTGAGAAAGTGTTTGAATTCCAGCATGGAACTGACCGCCCTGTCGATCGCCGTGCCCAATTCGGGGGCAAGTCCGGGAAACTGTTCGGAGAGTTCTTTCTGCACCTCCCGGTAGAAATCAACACCGGTATCGATCATCCCCAGCGCCGCCTCGATAAATATCGGCGCTGGAGTTTTAAGGTTCTTTTTGCCTTGATTCAACAGGTCAGGGACGGTTTTCATCCGGGCGATAATATTTTGCACCCGGGTTTCCATCGGGGCATAATCTGATATAAGTATGAGATAAATGCCGTTGACGGCATCGTCGATATAAAGGTACGGATTTTTTTTATATATCTTGATTTTGCTCAGTTCGACCAGGGCGACATCGACATTACTCTTGAGTAGTTTTAGATTGATACGGCTTTCGTCGGAAAGACCGCTCTTTTGATATTTATAAAGCCGAGTTTCGAATTTCTTCAGTTTCGAAATTTCATTTTTAATCGATTTTGAGGAATAATCGGTAAAGCGATAGTCGTAATCATGGATACCTTTGGCGGTAGCACGCACCGGGTAAAATGATTGAAGATTCTGAAGAACCTCATCGGCTAATTTACTGAAATTCGTTTCCAGCTTGCTTTGACCCAACGCCATCGAGGCCGTCACAAATAATATTACCAGTGTAAAAACATGCTTCTTCACAATACCTCCAATGTACATTCCAAAAATCCTATTTATAAAATCCGGCAACAATTTCAATATGCATTGTATGCGGGAACATATCAACCGGTATTACTTTATTCATCCTGTATCCTGCCTCCACCAGCGCCGCGGCATCCCTCGAAAATGTCGCCGGGTTACAGGATACATATACAACCCGGGGCAGGTCAAGTTCAATAAGTTTTTTCAGCGCTTTGGGATGCAGGCCGGCCCGAGGGGGATCAACAATGACGCAATTAACACCTTTGGATATTTCCGGCTGATTCCTGAGTATCTTTTCCACCTGCCCGGTATGGAAACTGATATTATCTATCTTGTTTATTTCTGCATTTTCGACTGCCGCTTTGACCGCCGAGACTTCGGATTCAATACCTATAACCTCCCCGACCAGTCCGGAGACACAGATACCGATTGTCCCGGCGCCGCAATATAGATCCAGCAGGCGGTCGCTCTTATCGGGCCGCAGGAACTCGATCGCTTTACCGTAGAGAGTCGCGGCCTGTATTGAATTAGTCTGGAAGAAGGAATTGGCATAAATACGAAAAGTATAACCGAGTATTATTTCCTCGATATAGCCGGGACCGAAGAGAACTTCCTCGCTCTCTCCCCGGGCGATATTCGATCGTTGATCGTTTATATTCCGGACGATTGTTTTTATTTGCGGAAAGCGCTCGAGCGCGCTTTTGACAAGTTTTTCCGATTCCGGAATGACACCGCTGGTGGTAACCAGATTAAGCATTGTCTGACCTGTCTGTTTACCTTCACGGATAACCAGAAATCGTATAAAACCTTCATGTTTAAGCACATCATAAACCGGGATCCGGTTTTCTTTCACATATTCTCGAAGCCAGGCCACAATCTCGTTTGAGGCGGGCGACTGCAGAAGGCATTGATGTATGTCAAAGATCTGATCAAAACGCCCACGTTTATGGAGCCCCAGTCGGAAATCATCATCAGGGACATTAAACGAAAATTCCATTTTGTTGCGATAGTAAAAAGGATCACTTACCGGGATGGTATCCGGGACCTCGACTTCTTTCAGGCGGCCGATATGCTCCAGGCAGTCGACCACCTGCTTTCTTTTATATCGAAGCTGTTTGGAATATTCGAGATCCTGCCAGGTACAGCCGCCGCAAATATCGAAATGGGGACATGCGGCGTCGCTTCTATCAGTCGATTTCTCCAAAATTTCAATGACTTTGCCGACACTGTAGCGAGCCTTTTTTTTGACTACCTGTGCCCTGACTTTTTCACCGGGAAGGCCGCCGTTGAGAAAAATAATCTTGCCCTCAAGACTTCCGACCGATTTGCCGTCATAGGCAAGATCCTTTATTTCGATTTCGACTATACCGCCGATTTTATTATTAATTCTCAAATGCAGCCTCCTCCCGACCACTTTTCATGATCGGCGGCGCAGTTTTTTCTTTCGGGCTGAATGGTGGCATGCCCGATATGAAATTTTTCTTTGAGCATGAGCCCCAGTTCGCTGATTATTGCCGGAGATGCAAGGTAATCCTCTTTATCGAGCTGAATATGACATGACAGGGCCACCGAGTTCGATGAAAGCGACCAGATATGCAGGTCATGGACCCCGTTAACTTTGGGATGCATCATCATTGCCTGTTTGACCTGATCGTAATCAATACGGCCGGGAACAGCCTCAAGGAATATCATTGTCGCTTCTTTCAAAACATCAAAAGAGGAATATAATATCATCAGGCCGATCAGGATCGACAGTATCGGATCAATATATATCCACCCGGTATTCAGAATCACAATGGCTCCGATAATAACAGCCGCTGAGGAAATCGCATCGTACAGCATATGCAAAAAAGCGGCTTTTATATTAAGACTTTTCGATTTACCGGAGTGAAGAAGAAACACCGAGAGGATATTTCCGACCAATCCTATCGCCGCGATAGTAAGAAGAAGCACCGGATTGGTTATATCAATCGGCGACAAAAACCTCCGATAGGCTTCATAGAAAATATAAACGGCTATTACAACCAGGGCTACGGCCGAAATAAAAGCGGTCATGACTTCGATTCGCTTGAAACCATAGGTCGACTTTTTTGTGGGAGGACGGCGAGAGCCGATATCACCCAGATAAGCCAGAAGCAAAGAGGCAACATCGGATAGATTGTGAACGGCATCGGCCAGAAGAGCCAGATACCCGGTCAATAGACCGCCTATAAATTCGGCCGCGGTTATTCCGACATTAAGCAGAATAACGGCAAAAAGTCGGCGGCCCGATACGGTCTTTTGGTGAATGTGTGTCATCGGTCAAATATAATCAAAAAAATGCAATAGTTAAATATGAAATATGACCATAAAGGTTCGAGTTCCGAATGAACCGATGGACAATTTCTGAAGATTACAAAAAGATAAACGAAAATAAATTATATCAATCGCCGTTAAGTTTTTGCACCCGAAGTCTTTTCAGGCGATTACCGGAGACTTCCAGAACCTTGAAATTGACATTGCCAATGACAATTTCTTCGCCTTTTTTGGCCGGACGACCGAGAGTTTCGAATATCATCCCGGCCAGAGTGTCGTGCTCATCCTCGGAGAAATTTGTATTGAACTGGTCATTCAACTCATCGACTCTCAACGAACCTGCGACAAAGGCAAGGTTTTCGCTTTCCTTGACAAATTCCTGCTGGTCGGTATCGAATTCATCATGAATTTCGCCGACTATTTCTTCGAGCAAGTCTTCCAGAGTAATCAATCCGGCAGTTCCTCCATACTCATCGAGAACCACAGCCGCATGAACGCGTTTCTGCTGAAATGTGCGCAGGAGAGTATTAAGTTTCATGGAATCCGGGATAAAGAGTGCTTTCCTGATGATATCGTTGATTATTATCAGATTTGAGTGTTGCATGACACGGATAATATCCTTGGTATATATGATCCCGGCGATTTTATCCAGAGAACCGTCATAAACCGGGTATCTTGAAAAACCGTGAGAGGTCAGGGTTTTGAGGATTGCTTCGGTGTTGTCATTGATATCGATACCGACAATGTCGGTCCGCGGGGTCATAGCCTGACGGGCGGTGGTATCTGTAAAATCAAAAACTGAATGTATCAGCTCCTGTTCGGTGGCATCGAAAACACCCTTCTGCCGGCCTTCGTCGATGAGGATATTTATTTCATCCTCGGTAATTGCTGCGGCCGACTGGCTTCTTTTAAGGCCGATGATCCTGATAATCAACTGTGCCGTCCCGGTCAGCAACTTTACCGGCAGGGAGCCTATTTTAATAAACACGTTCATCGGGCCGGATATTCTTGAGGCGATTTTCTCCGGGCGTGCTATAGCCAGGTATTTGGGTACCAGTTCGCCGATAATGACGGTCGCGAACGATATGATGATAACGATGACAAATAGTGAAATTGTCCGTGATGATCCGGCGACAATATCGATCGGGACGCGGGCAACAAGGGGCGACAGGGAATTAACTATTGTCATACCGCTGAAAACACCCGCAAGAGTACCGACAAAAGTGATGCCGATCTGGACGGTGGCCAGAAAGGATTCGGGACGTGTGCTGAGTTTGACCGCCCGCTGGGCCGCCCGGCTGCCCTCTTTAGCCATACGTTTAAGGCGGCTTTTACGGCTGGCGATGACGGCAAATTCCGAAAGCGAGAAAAAGCCGTTGGCCGCGATAAGAAGGATAATGGCCAGGATTTCAAAATAGATATTATGCATCAGAATATACGATTACCGGACCTAACCGCCCATAGCCAGCTTATTCAGCCTTTCGATTCTCTCTTCGACCGGCGGGTGAGTCGAAAACAGAGAGGCCAGGCCCTTTCCTGATAAGGGATTGGCAATAAACAACGGCGCCGTGGAGGGGCGCTTATCAAGGTTAAGGCGAACCGGGGCAGTGTGCAGTTTTTTCAGGGCCGAGGCCAGCGATAAATACTGACCGGTAATCCTCCCCCCTTCGGCATCCGCTTTATACTCCCGGCTTCGGGATATGGCCATCTGAATCAACATGGCGGCGATTGGCGCAACAATCATCGCCGCGATGGCCGCCAGAGCCCCGCCGCGGTCATCATCACTGCGCGAATAACCGCCGAAGAGCATACCAAACCGGGCTATTGATGCCAGCATACCGATGGCTCCGGCCATAGTGGCGGCAACGGTTTGAATCAGCATATCCTTGTTTATAATATGAGCCAGTTCGTGACCGATAACACCCTCCAGCTCGCTGTCATTAAGAATCTCGAGTAAACCCTCGGTGGCCGCCACGGCGGCGTGTTCCTCATTCCGCCCGGTAGCGAATGCGTTCGGCGCTTTGGTTGGTATGATGTACACTTTCGGCATCGGGATCATGGCCTTTTGGGAAGCATTGCTGATAATCCGGTGTAAACGTTTATGGGTGATTTCATCGACCGGTCTGGCACGGTACATTTTAAGAACGATTTTGTCTGAATACCAATAGGATATGAAATTCATGACGGCGGCAAAGGCGAAGGCGATAAACATACCATTCCGCCCGCCGATAACGTAGCCCACGCCTATAAAAAGCATGGTCATCAAAAGAAATAGAAGAAATACTTTCAGGCTATTCATCTTACCGACACCCTTTCACAAATTCAAATAAAGTATACTCCGGCCACAATTTTTGGTCAAGGATTTTATCACTGGATTAAACGTTTATGGCCCCGAAAAAGTTCTATATTTTCCCGGGGCCAATTTCTCAAGATTAATGATCAAAATCAGTTAGCGGGACGGGCGTTTCTTCTTTTCCCGCCCCCATGAATCTTTTTCCTCATCACCGCCGTTATTGTCGGTGACGGCCGCCTTAACAGGAATATTATCTTCGTCAGAAACAGAATCTTCCTTTTTTTGAGTCTCAGTTTCAGGTCCTGTTTCCGGCTTGTCGATAATCTCGGAGGTGCTCGCCGTTTCGGTTTCATCTTCCATTTCAGACAATTTGACAGGTTCACTTTCAGGTTGCACAAGTATCAAACCGGGCTCTTCTTTTTCCACTTTTTCTTCGATTTCTTCATTTTCCTTTTTATCTTCTTTATCGATATTGATAGAAGGAAAAACATCTTCGGTTTCTATGGTGTCATCGCTGGAATGGCTTTCCCTCTCCTGATCGCCGAAGAAATTGATTTTGGAAAATTCGATATCGAAATACTTTTCATTGTCGGACTTAACTTTCATTGCGGCCTGATCCGGAGTGTCATCAGTTGACGATTCCAATTTTTCATCACTCATCGATGCCAGTTGTTGCCTGACCTTTTCAATTTCCTTATTGATGGTATCATGGGGAATCAAATCGGCCCCGGGCCCGGTCAGGGTTTCGGGTTTGTGATCAACCGGTTTGGTTTTCGGCTTCCCGGGCTGGATCGAGGCCGCGACCGGAGTTCCTTTGCCGAATTTTGAGTTTCTTCCATTGTGGTCCGAACGTTGGCGATACCCGTTTTTCTTATAGCGGGACGATTTCTCCTGGCGAGGAGTGGTCTCGCCGCGATGTTTATCGTATTTACGGCCATTCGGTGCTTTGGGGCCCTTTCTGCGAGTTTCCGCTCTGACTCCACGCGAGGTGCGAGT
>QNAH01000054.1 GCA_003641425.1 Candidatus Zixiibacteriota bacterium | reverse complement strand
TTTTGCCGCCGCCGCTGACAATAAGATTTTTCTTGCGGCCGGTAATAAAGAGATGGCCATTTTTAATTTTCCCCATATCCCCGGTATAAAGCCAGCCGTCTTTAAGCAGTTCGGCGGTGGCATCGGGATTATCAATGTATCCGGGCGTATTGTTTTCCCCCCGGACAAGTATTTCGCCAATCCCGTCTGGGGTCGGGCGATCGATAACCAGTTCGACACCCGGGACCGGCGGCCCAACCGATGAAAAATTTATATCGTTGGGTCGGTTGAATGATACTACCGGAGAACATTCTGTCAGACCGTAACCGCCGATAAATATAAAGCCGATCATATTGAACCATTCGGCGACCTTGGGCGGCAACGGAGCGCCTCCGGAAACCATCATGCGGATTGTCCCGAGACCGGCCTTTTCACGTAATTCCCGGAATAATTTTATGCCTGCTCTTTTTTTCATCTTCCAGCCGACTTTGCAGGCGGCATAGAGAGTGATCAGCGAGGCCCTCTTAATTTTCGGGAGATCCGAGATCCGTTTGACGATGGCGCTGTACATCTTTTCAAAAAGAATGGGCACACCGATCATAAAGGTGACTTTGTTGTTTCTGATATCATTTAGAATATCGCGTGATTTGAGGGCACGGGCATAGACAACGGTAAGACCGGCACAGGCGGGAAAGAGAAGACCGACCGAGGCCTCGAAAGTATGATGCAGGGGCAGGACGGAGAGAAAAATATCATCCTGATACATCATCAGGCTTTTGACATAGGAATTGACATTAGACAGGATATTACGGTGTGTCAGAATAACACCCTTGGGATCGCCGGTAGTACCCGAGGTATAGATAATGACGGCAATGTCCTCCGGTCCAACCTCGGTGGAGACAAACGGTTCCGATTCGGCCAGCACTTTCAGAGTACAGCCGTCATCAAATGTCATCAGGATGGTATCGATATGGAGATCGTTGAGAGCGATGATTTTCTGCGCGTCGTGTTCCCATTTTATCGAACAAAAGAGTGTTTTTACTTTGGCGACTCTTAAAAATCGAGCCAGTTCATTGGGTTTGAGGGAGGCATCAAGGGGAACGACAATACATCCGGCGGCCATAGCCGCCAGATAAATAATTCCCCATTCAGGGCAATTTTCCGATATCAGGGCGATGCGATCACCTTTTTTATATCCACGTTGCTGGAGCCCCCCGGCTATTTTGACGACGGCATCGCCAACTTCCTTATAGGTATAAGTCTTTCCTTCGCCACCCCGGGCAATAAAGGCGGCTTTGTCGGGTAGCTGTCTGCAGGTATGCAGAACGGCATCGAAAATGGTTTTTGTCAGGTCAATATCTTTTTCATTGATTAGAGGCATGCCCTCAATTTAAGGGGAATTTTTACAGAATCCACACATTTTTGGAAAAAATTAAGGGCCACCCGCCGGCTAAACGGATGACCCTCTCGAAACAAAACAGGAGTAAAGACTAATTACTTATTGAAACTGCCGTAGAGAGTGTAACTTCCCCACGGGCATCGATATCCTGAACAGTGATTGTCACCTGCGATACCGAATCAGCGGCGGGCGGGGTATTCAAAGTGAATCCGCCGGCCTCGCCGTACATATCAGTTGACTGCGTACCGTTGCTTATCGAGCCGCCGCCGCTGACGGAGGCTACTAGGGTGTGATCGCCGAGCGGATTATTCCAGCGGTCCTTGATTATGACGCTGAATGTCACGGCATCATCGGCATTGGCCGAAGAGACGATATCCAGGAGGCAGTTTGGTGAATAGGCGGTTCCGGTTAACAGGGTGCACGGCATGGTTGAGGTCACAAGATTGGCATAATTAGCGGTAACATAGTCGATTGCGCCGATACCGTCATCGGCAATACCGTTCATGGAGCGATCATATTCAAGTACGACTGAGGTGATCTGGCCTTTGACACGCGAAGCCAGACAACCGTCTTCAACCGATCCGCCGGAGACATTCAAGAGACCGGCTTCGACCTCGATAGCTGTTCCACCCTCGACAAAATTCATATTCAAGTCGCGAGCCTCGAGATAATAGGTTTTTTTCTCTTTACCATCGGCATTGATAGTGGTCGGGAACACGGGGAAGCCTGAGGCTGGATCGGTTATAAACCAGATAAAACTCGGGCTCCAGGTATTCAGGAAATAACTTGTATCGGCCAGATCGCCGCCGTTGGTCTCGGCAATGATCTCGACAACGCCGTCGGCGGCCGGATCGTCGTAACCGGAAATCCAGTAACTGGTGGCGACACCTTCTTCATTCTGAGTTCTTAATTCATGGGCTTTCATGGTGCCTTCGTCACAGGTGAAATAAACGACTGTGGAATCGGCCACGGGATTGTGGTAGATATCCGAGACGATGGCGACAATTCCGACACGTTCGTTGATAATGGCCCATGTCGGTGAGTTGCATTTTTCGGCGCCCACGACAATATTGGCCGGCGGTCCGGCATGAATCATGACCTGGGTTGCGGCGGAGAGGATTGTCTCGGCATAAGCGCGGATACGCACTGTTCCCGACACCGAACCGGATGAGATCGGACAGGCGGCAACCCCGCCGGCATTGGTTATGGCGGTATAGGGGCCGTACCCGGTTGTTCCCAGATGCTCTCCCCCATCAGGCCCGTCGGTGATAACAAACGAAATTTCCAGTCCTTCCGGGACCTTGTTGCCGTTGGCATCATAACCGGTGGCATATAGTGTGGCGGTTTCGATACCGCCGGTGCCGGCCACGGCCATGTGGATTTCATCGCAGGTCAGGGCTATACTGCTGATAGAGGCATCAGGAGTAAGCTGGAGGCTGGCCTCGGCATAACCCTCGAAATCGTTATCAGTCACGGTCGCCCGAATATAGACTGTCACGGCTTCGGTTCCGGCGGTATAAAGAGCGGTCGCCTGACCGTTGTCGCCCAGCACAACTGCCGTTGACGGAATGATTCCGATGGGATCCCACTGTTCATTAGGGATGGCATCATAAATGATGCTGTCGATACCCGATGTATAATAGCCGTTGGCGTCGATATCATCGAATTTTTCACCGGCCGCCAGCATGACCACGGTCGATTCCGGAGCCGGATTCCCGGCGGCGTCGCGAACGGTGACGGTCAGGGTCGACGACGAAAGACCGTCGGCCAGAAGGAGTGACGGCGTGGTGGCGATGTCGATGTGTCCTTCACTGGGAAGCGAGGAGGCGGTGATCAAGACATTGACCGACTGATAGACGGTTTCGGTGATCCGGGCAGTGACAGTCGCCGTTCCGGACTGTATCGAAGTGAACACAGTGGCGACGACACCATTTTCATCGCTGGTATCGACCTCCGGTGAACAGTATCCGTACTCGGCGGGAACCGTAAAGGTCACGATTCGATTGGGCAATGGAGTGGTACCATTGGTGACAACAGCTTCGATGACTGTCGTACTGCCGACTTCAAGCGAAGACGGGCTGGCCGATATGGCATCGATAGTCAGACTGCTTGATGTGCCGGAGCTGTTCGAGGAACTGCCGCATCCGCTGATAAAACCGACCATAATCATGGCGCTGAATACAAAAACAGCAGTAATGGGTGATAGTTTAGCGCTTTTCATAATTGCTCCCGAATATCTTTAAAATTGAATATAATTCTCCCGTTAATTCCGAGGTGTTTCCTCAGTACATTTATCGGAAGAATGTCCTGATGTCTTAACCATAAAATAAGCCCGCCGCGACGGCGGGCTTATCGGCTTTTCAAAGACTTCGCCTACGGAACCAGATCGGTTTCGGCATCAGCCAGATCGTTTTCGACGATTGTCGGGGTAACGAAAATGACCAGATCGCGGTTCTCGGTTCTCTTGGTAGTATACCGGAAAATGGCACCCAGAAGCGGAATGTCTTTCAGGATCGGGATACCGGCAACAGATTCCACTTCGTCCTGGGTGGTAAGCCCACCGATAACGGCCGTCTGACCGTTATTGACGACGACATTGGTTTCGGCGTTATTGGTATTGATAATAATACCGCTCGGATCCGGCTCAAGACTGCTTCGTTCCGGCATCAGATGCATTAGAATCTGATTGTCGGCGGTGATATGCGGAGTAACCCTGAGAATTGTGCCGACTTCCTCGAATTTAATAACCACATTACCGGATTCATCAAACTGTTTGATGGGGATTTTTTGACCCATTTGAATCCGCGCCTCTTTATTTTCGACCGTAGTGATTTCGGGGTGAGCGATAACCTTACCTTTACCCTCTTCGACAACCGCCGAAACGACAGCATCGACTGTCCAACCGCGCCCAACGACCCCCAGGTCATAAGTAATAAAGGGATTGGATACCTGATTTCCGGCCTGGGTAACGGTCTGATCAATAGAGCGGGCGTTATCGTCCCCGTAGGTCGCCAGACCGACAGCGGACCAGTCAACACCCAGTTCGAAATCATCAGTATTATAAATTTCCAGAAGCTGGGCGGAGATGCGAATCTGCCGGGCCGGTCGATCCAGTTCCTTGATAAATTCGACAACGCGCGCCAGATTATCCGGCACTTCCTGCAGGATCAAAGAGTTGGTGTGTTCGTCGGAGTCGACTTTACCACGATCGCTCATAAGCGATTTGACCGATTCTTTAATATCTTCGGCGGCGGTGTTGGCCAGGCGGACGATCTTGACTTCCAGACGAGCAAGGGTTTCCTGCTCAACCATGTGTTTGTTGATCTCGCTCTGTTCCTTGCGATAATTTTCGGCCGGAAGAATTCGAATATATCCGTCCTTTTCCCAGACAACCGCCAGGCCGTAGGTCCGACCGATAATTTCCATAGCCTGTTTCCAGCCAACATTACTAAGGTTGATGGTGACACTTCCCTGAACATCAGGCGCCACAACAACATTGACCTGACCGTAATCGGCCAAAAATCTGATGACCGAGCGGATTTCCGCGCCCTGGAACGATAGATTTTCTATCGGTTTTGACGGGTCATCCGGCTGGGCATAGACCGATCCGATCATTCCGGTGACAATGATCAGGATCAGTGCGGCCCAAAGATATTTGCTGATTGTTGATTTTTTCATATTCTAACCTGCCTTTCATTCATTATCATCGAGATGAAGTGCGACGCTGCGGCTCCACCCATATTCAAATATTTGGAAAAGAGCTTTATCTGAATAAATCTGTGAAACGTAACCTTTCTTGACCTTATCGCCGGATTTCAGGATAAACCCGTAACCGTCAATATCCTCGAGCAGGGCCCGATTTTGTCCGTCGGATGATTCGAGAATACCGACAAGACGCGCTGTTTCCACATCGGGAATCTTTTTATCCAGCGGGCTGTTCGACTTTTTGGTCTCGTTGATCAGTGATGCAAACGGATCGCGTGAGATTCCGGGTTTATATTTAATAACCATTCGTTTCGGGAATTCGGCAACAATCGTACCCTTCAACTTGGCCGGAAAGGCAGGTTGGCGACGGAAACGTGAAGTCGGCTTTTTGGCCGATTTCTTTTTCTGCGGTTCCGGTTTTTCCTCGACCACGAGTTGGGCCGGATTTTCCGGGGCCAAAGGCGTTACCGCCGTTTCGGATTTGACCGGGTCGTTCTTTTTCTTATCGGGATTGATGACCGGGGCGGTTTTTGACTCAGGTGCGGGAGCGGTCACAAATTCGGTTTTGCGTGTGACTTTTTTGTTGCTCTTATTTACATCCTTCTGCACCGGTTTAACGGACTCGGCTTTCTTTTTGGCTTTGACTTCCGGAGCATCCGCCGATTTGGAGTTATCAACCGATTCAACCTTTACGGGTTTTTGTTTTGCGACGGCCGGTTTTTCATCCGCTTTGGCCAATTCGGCCGGCGGTATAAAATCCGGTTTACCCGGAACAGGCTGTGACCAGTCTTTTTCTATAATTCCGGAGCGCTCCGGTTTGTAGTAAGTGGTTTCCGGCTTACTGCCGACCTGCGGTGTCTCTTTTACCTTAACGATCGGGGCCGGCTTGTCGGCTTTGGCCACGACCGGAGACTTCTGCACTTTCGGTTTTTCAGCAGGGGTCCGGGGCTTGATATGATCCTTGCTGGACCAGGCCGGAAATTCGCTGCCTTTTGAATCGGGAATATAAATGAATACGGCATTGCCCTTTTTCTCGATTCTGTAAACCGACTCGCGGTTCAGATCCAGGACGACACGCACTGTCTTATTAGGTTTGACGGCGTATTGGCTGGTCCGGACGGCCTTCACGATCGATTTCGGCACGTCGAAGAACGATTTCTGTCCCAGTTTATGTACGGCCGGAAAGATATCGACTATGACGCGGTACGGCCGACCATCCTTGGCTTCTTCGATCTGATGGCTAAACTGGAAGTATGAGGAGGCGTCGATTTTAACGACCACCTCGCCGTTCTGCCAGTTCATCCAAACGGCATCGACATCAGCGTCGGCAAAAGCCGCGGGAACAGCGATCAGCAATATACACAATAGATAAAGTATATTTTTCATTTTCAAACTCCTCCCGCCGCTTATATGACCAGTTCCTGCAAACGTTCATCGGCCTTGACGAAATAGGTCGAAAGAACGAATTTTGCATTGATTGTCTTCTTGGGACTTATAGTATTGTTATCGTTATTGGCCGCCCTTGCATTCGGCGCCATTGCCGCTGTCAGCTCGACGTCGGAGATGTTGGCGATAAACGGGAAATTCGCGACATAACCAATGAATTTGCCGAAGTCATGATAGCTTCCAGTCATCTCAATTTCGAAACCGGCCACATTATAGAAGTTCTCCGGAGTCGCCTCTTTCGGTTCGATTTTCGTTATTTTGGTTCCGGTCAGCGAGGAGGCGGTATGCAGCTGGACAAGGAACGACGGTATCTGTTTCACTTCGGGCAGAAGCTGTTCAATCTCATGGTAGCGTCCCAGCAGGTCTTCATATTCCAGCTTGAGGGCATCCAGAGACTTGGACTTCATTTCGACGTTTTTCAGATTGGTTATCATTGTCGAGTACTCCCGGGTCATCTGGGTCAAGCGCTGATCATATTTTGTATATAGCCTGGCGTACCAGAAATATGCGATGACCGCGAAGGCACATACGCCCAGGAGAATCTTCTGAATTTTGGGATCTCTGAAATCCATGATGCCTCTCTAATTTATATTTGAGTTAGAATCGGATTCTTTTTGACTATATATCTTTTCCAACTCTTCGTCAGACAGATAATGGACATTGCAACTTAATTTGAAGTTGTATGCTTTCTGTTTTCCGAAGGTAAATTCTTCCGTGGTGACGAGGTCGATATTATCGAAATAATCCGATCTCATCAGTTTTATCATAAATGAGGCCAGGGCGTTAAGGGTGAAACTGAAGCCTTCGATCTCGGCCGGTTTTATTTCCGCCAGCGTGGTCGGCCGAGCGGCCGCCGTTGAATCGTTGGCCGGTTTCGGTTGTTTCAGTTCGGTAAAATGTGACAGCCAGATAAAATCGGGAACATCTTTGGAAAGGTCTTCCAGGATCCTTACCCAGGCGCTGCGATGCCGATCAAGGCGCTCGACAGCTTCAAGGCGATCGGTGATCTTGGCCTTGATATCCATCAAGGCGTCGACCAGCTGGATATCTTTTTGAAGCTGGGCGGTTCTGGCGCGTGCTATCTGCATCTGCCCTTCGAGTTCATCCATTTTATAAAGTTGCCAACCGGATACGGCCCCAAACATAAGCAGGACGCCGATAGCGGCGATGATCGTGTAGACACCATGTTTTCCGAGTGAGAACCCGCCCGAACGCTTGCTGAACTGCTTGGGCAACAAGTTAATGTTAATCATCGTCGTCATGGTCTCACCTCACCTTTCTCATCGCCAGACCAACCGGAACGGTCAGCATCGGAGCAATTTTCTCGGGTTCGAGGTACTGGAACATTTCGGGGTCATAGTCGATATTGCGGAGCGGGTTAAGAATTTCCAGCGGTATGCTCAAGCGTGACTGCAGGAATTCCGGTAAAAACGGAACCAGGGCTCCCCCCCCTGAAAGAACCATCCAATCCAATTTATCTACTTTTGCCTGTGTTTTGAAGTAGGAAAAGGCCATTTCAAGGCCGGATATCAATTCCTCGGTGGAGGATATGATAGTCGCCTTGAGCATATCCTGGTCGATTGAATCCTTCATTTCACCCTTAATGGCTTTGCCTGTCAACTCGGCATTGAGGCGGAATTCCTTTTGGATGGAATTGTAAATCTCCCTTGTTCCCGAGGAGATATCACGGGTCGAATGATAGAGACCATCGGACAGATATAGAACGTTGGTCACATCATGTCCCATGTTCACCAGGACAGTCGTTCTTGTGGGATCGACATCGTAGTTGTGCACATAGGCATTCAACAGTGCGAAGGCATCGATATCGACCACTACCGGCTGAAGTCCGGCATCGAGAATCAAATCGATGTACGAATTTAGAAATTCATTTCTGGCCGCAACCAGCAGGATTTCCTGCTTTTTGGTTTCTTCGTCGACTTTAATAACATGATGATCCAGGGTAACATCTTCAACGTCGAAGGGTGATCGCTGTTCGGCCTCAAACAGAATGGCCTGTTCCGCCTCCGATCCGGATTTTTTATCAATCATAAACTTATCGGTTATGACACCATATCCGGAAATCGACACAACGACGTTTTTGATTTTGGGATCAATCTCGTCGATCAGGGACTGAATATTATATATGACCGCATCGCGATCCTTGATCTCATCAGAGATAATCGCTTCAGGAGGAAGCTCGCGGATCCCGAGAGCGGTTACGGCATGGCTTCCCTTACTTCTTTCAAGCTGAACCAGCTTGATCGAATTGGCGCCAACATCCAGCCCAACGGTGCTTTTACTACTTCGTGAGAATAACATAGGCATCTCTTTATATTGGTCTAATTTTATTCATCTTATCATCTTATCGTCATTTATTTATCAAAATTTACCCCGGTTTATTAATCTCGTTTTTTATTCCCCTTAAATTTGGATCGAGTTGATGTAATGGTTTATCCTTTCTAAATCTTATCGGACAAAGGTCCGGGGATATTAATCTAAATTCCTCTTAAATAAAAAAAGCCCCTCACCAATGGCGGGGGCTTACCGGAGGATGAGAAAGAGGGAGCGCTAATAATTATGAATATATTCCACCTTCGATTTGCCAGTGGATGCTAAGACACTGGCTGATGAGGTGTTAACGATACTGTTGCTCTGAGAAATCAGATAGATATAGCCTGAACTCGAGGCCGAACCGTTGGGCTGAAACACCACCGAAAAATTATTAAAGGTAGCATAAAGATAGACATATTCGGAAGGCAGCGTATCGACACTTACAAGTGAATCGGAGCCAACGTCATAGGTGAAATTGGCCAGATTTGCCTTGTCCTCGAAGAAACTGATAATCTTCTTTTCATCATCGAAATGAACGCCATAAGGTGATTTTTTGGTAATGGCCTCGGATCGGGCTGTTCTTAATAATGAGACAATATCTTTTGTTTTACCCCGGAATTTGATTCTCTGGACGCTTCTCTCAAAAGAAGGCGCCGCAATTGACGACAGGATGCCGATAATGACCACGGTCGCCATAAGTTCGAGTAAGGTTATACCGCGTTTTGATTTGAGCTTATTCATAATCTTCTTCCTGGTTTCCCATTTGTCGGTTTGAACATTCTTTTTGCATAAATTATGCCCCTCCGGCCAAAATATTCCGGAAACCGGATGAAATCGATTAGCGGCATGGCCGATAAGAAGTTATGATGCAGATAAATGATGTCATAATCGGGAACCGGATTGATCGACCGTGTGTTTTTTTGAATATGTATTGGCTTAGTCCCATACAAATTGCCCACCGCCAACAAATTGTTGACAACTGGCGCTTTTTTCGTAAATTTATTTATACAGGATACTTACCTGCATTACATATCGGCCCGGGAAAGGATAAATCATGAAGTCGCTTCCAGATAAGCTAATCATCGCGGCCACTATTATATTACTTTTTTACACATTTGGTTATGGAACTCAGACAGATTATCTGATCCAATCTCCGATTGTTCTCGAAAAGAACCAGAACACATTAAGCGATGCCGCCGGGGATTATCTGGAGCAACAGGTATCAGACAAAGTGAAAGTCTGGATTTTCTTTACCGACAAGGGAATCTTTGACCAGGAGCAGTACGATCGAGAGGCTGATAAGATCAATTTTACGGGGCATGTTCTCAAACGTCGATCCAAAATCGGAATGGTCGCGGTCACATTTGCCGATCTTCCCGTCTTTAAAAAATATATCAAACAAATCATTGATCTTGGGGCCAAACAAAGACGCATATCACGCTGGCTTAATGCGGCCAGTTTTGAAATCGATATCGGTCTGCTGGATACGATAAAAAATCTCCCCTTTGTCTATAAAATCAATCCGGTGGCATCGTACAAAAAAATCGAGTTGCCGGAAATCCAGGAAACCGGTGATATTCAAAACCTGAAAATGGTTCCGATGGAGACGACCTCGCTTGATTATGGTCCAACCTTAATGCAGAATCAGATGTTAAATGTTCCGGCTGTGCACGACCTGGGTTACAGCGGCCAGGGAATAATTGTCGCCATTCTCGACGGCGGTTTCAGGAAAACTCACGATGCCTTCGCTCAGATAATCAACGATGGTCGATTGCTGGATGAATATGATTTTGTTTTCGATGATGACGAGACGCAAAACGAGACCGAGGATAATCCATCCCAGCACAATCATGGAACCTCGATCTGGTCGGTTCTGGGGGGATATGATCCGGGTATTCAGATCGGCCCGGCCTATGGCGCCTCATTCCTTCTGGCCAAGACGGAAGATGTCAGATCCGAAACGATAGTCGAAGAGGATAACTGGGTGGCGGGCATGGAGTGGGCCGATTCACTGGGAGCCGATGTCATTTCGACCTCGCTTGGATATTCAGACTGGTACGAATATTCGGATATGGATGGCCTCACGGCGATAACCAGCGCGGCGGCCAGTACGGCCGCATCGCTCGGTATTATTGTCTGCAAGTCGATGGGCAATGCCGGACCCGATGCGGGGACCTTATCGGCGCCGGCTGACGCGTTCGATATTATTGCGGTCGGGGCGGTCAGTTCT
>QNAH01000053.1 GCA_003641425.1 Candidatus Zixiibacteriota bacterium | reverse complement strand
CGCCCTGCATCCGGAAATCGGCGAAGGCGGCCGGGTTGACCTTCGGCAGCGGCAGAGCGTCGCCGACGATCACGCGGGTCAGGTAAACCAGGTCAGCCACCGTCAGGGCGATTCCATCGCCGTTGATCTCGGTTGCGGCCTTCTGACCATCATAGTTGATGGTAAAGGCGTTGGCGCCTTCGATGAAGTAGTTGGTAAAGACAACCGCGTCGGCGATTTCATAAGGAACGCCGTTGAGGTTGACGTCACCGCGATCATCGATCTCGTCGACCGGGATGATATCGATGCCGCCGTTGCGGAAGGTAATCGCTCCCAGAGGCGCGTTCTTGAAGACCTCTTCCGAGGTATACACGGTGTCGAAACAGCTGTCGGCAGGACCGCTGTAACCGTATTCGTTCGGATCGGTTATCTCGATGCCTTCGAAGCTGAAGACCTGCAGACCGAGATAGAGCCAGTTACCGGATTCATCCGAGAGAGTATTGTCGCCGCAATCAAGCCAGTAGAACTTGATCGGGGCGTAACTGCCCTCGAAGTTATAGTCGTTGGAGACATAGAAGTGCAGCTTGACCAGTTCGCCAGGACCGCTGAGATGGTATTCGTTGAGAACGCCGTCGTTGGTCTCTCTCATACCGACCACTCGAAGCAGGCCGGACGGGCAGCCGCTGCCACAGTTGCCGTTGGCGCCGAAGCGGTAGGTGAAATACTCGAAGTCACCATCGTCGATCAGGGCACCCGGCTCGGCGCTGATAGCGTTGAGAGCCGAAGCGTCATAGGCGATCAAAAAGTCGAAACCACCAATCAGATCAACCGGGTTGATCCAGGCCGAATCCAGATAGATACCGACGGTGGTATTCTGGCCCTGGATCTGGTCATGGACCTTTTCGATGGTAATGGCAAAACCTGTCACATGGATCGCGTAGCAGGCTTCATCCGAGTTGGACGGGCTGCAGGGATCGCAGACATTGGCGCCGTCGGAGACTTTCAGACAAAGGGTGAAGTCGCCGGCATAATCTGCGTCGTGACCGATATCCCAGGTCCACTCGCCGGTGGCGGCATTCAGGTTGAAACCGCTGCCGTAGGAGGTCTCGCCGTCGAAGCTGACAAGCTGATAAGTCAGGGCATTGGGGCCGCCGTCGGGATCGTCAGCGGCGACCTGACCGGACAGGGTAATATCCCAAACTGCAAAAAGTGTATCTGCCGGATCATGATCAATTTCAGGCGGATCGTTGTAAACACAGATGTCCAACGAGCACTCGGCATAGGCACCGCATTTGTCGGTGACACGAACCGTGACACTGTCGCCGCAGACATCGTCGCCGCCGGTGGCCCAGGTATAATGGCCGTCGCCATCAATCGCGCCGGGACCGTCGGAAACGGTAAAGTCGAGCTCTTCGCAGCCGTGCGTCAGGTCGGCATCATCAAAAGTGACGTCGAATTCAACCACGTCACCCCAATGAACGGTGATGTCGCCCGGGCAGGCAATGGTCGGGGTCTGGTTGGTGATCGTCACCACACCATCCACAATCGTTGTCGCCAGACCGACCAGGTCGCAGCTGACCAGACCGGTTGAAGCGCTCACACCATCACAGCAGCCGCCGGTAACGGTGGCGCCGGAAACGGTAACCGTGCCGGAGCAAACGTCAGCGGTATGAAGCGAGATCTCGCCAACAACAATACCACCGTTGGCATCAACACAAACGTCGCCGGCGTCAGCTTTCATCGCTGCCATTCGGTAATAGGTCCCGTCAAAATCAGGACCAAACCGATTGGTAAGGCCGGTAAAACCGCTTGCGAACTCAACCGTCGGGGTACCGTCAAAATCGCCGGAAATTTCAAAAACGATTTCAAAAGCACTTAGTTCTTCAGGAGAATCAACAGTAATATTCAATACCACGTCCGAGCAACGGGTAACCGATTTCGACTGAAATGTCACACTCTGCGCCGATGCGTAGGAGAAACCGAAGAACAGCAGACATGAAACCAGCAGTAAAGATAAATACAATGTTCTTTTCTGCATCATTATAATGCTCCTTTAAATATTATTAAAGGTTCATTAAAAGTAACCACTATTTTGAGTCTTAATAATAATCTCAAAAGAGTCACTTTGTTAGCTCCGAACTTCTGCTATATAGAGGCGTTCGGAAGCCCCCAGCCAAACCTCAAAAAGTGGATGATAGATGTTAATGAATAAAGGTAAGAGATTAACATCTGCTTTCTGAAGTAAGGTTTTAATGGGTTTTTGGAAACCTTTGGAGATCTTACAGGATGTAATCTTCCTGCAAGTTATCTAAGAATTGTCTTTATGATCTTTCGATTTGAGCTTTTCTGCCGCAACACCAAGAAAAACTTAATGTTGCAAGGTGCTGACTGTCTCTTAACAGAAGCGTTGCTTCAACACAACTTCTTCCCTGGACACCAACAGTATAACAAATATCACCGGCATGTCAAGCACTTTTTTTGAAAATAGTCGCATACTATAATAAGTAGTAACAATAACCAACCAATATAACCAAAATTAATCCCTCATTAAAACCACCGGATAATCCGGAGAAAAACTCCAAACCATCACCCAAACCACCGCCCGATACAGAAACCAGGACTCCCGACAACCGTCTCCAAAACCGATCCAGCATTCCCGCTCGAACCAGCGGCGAAAGAGAAAACCAGCCCTCTCCCATAAGCCCCAGCCGGGGCCGATATTGTGAATACGTTCACAAACTGTCAGGCCGGCACGGGAAAAAACCGACCTCCCGAAACGCTGAAATCGAATCCCAATGACTCCCCGAAAACAGATCCGAAATCAGACCCGGCCGGACAACAGCATATATCGAATCCGAACCGCCGGACCCAATCAGAAGACCCGAAAAAACCACCCGACAAAGCCGAGTTTGTGAACCTATTCACAAAACCCGGCAACCGCCATGGATAATACAGTCCAATTACGATCAGCCGAAAAGGAGGGAAAAGAATAAAAAAGGCGACAATAGGATCAATATTATCTGATAAAGAAGAGTGTTCTGGATGGGCTGTAAAAAAGAATTGATGAGGTGTCAAAAGATGATCAGCAGGCCCGGAAAAACGCCCGTTTTGGCCGCCTCAAAATGTATAATTCAAGCCCGATGACAGCAGGTAAAACCGGTTATCATCGGCCTCGATCTCATGCCACTCCCACTCGGCGGAAAGCAAAAGATCAAAGTTCAGGGCGCCGGCAATCTTGAAACTTCCGATCAGACTGATCCGATCGAAAGTGAAATCGGAGTAATAAAGCGGGTCGTTTTTATATCCCCTGCGACCGATTTGATTTTCAAATAAGCACAAAATCCGATCGGAATAAAGTAAGTCTATCGACCCAAAGATAAGGTATTCGAGGTAGTCATCGTCATCATCGAAATCGGTGGCAATCGAGTGAAGTTCGATTTTGGGTCCGACCGCGATTGACAGGCGGTCGTAATCCCGACCCAGCAGGAGTCCCCCTCCGGCCAGAACGTAGTCGTCGTTGACATAGTCATCATTTTTGAAATTAAAATATTCCAGGCTCAACAGCGGTTTGAGAAAATAATTCGGGTCGGCCGGAATTTTGAGATCACCGTAGAGGGTGGTCAGGAGATAGTCATTTTGATTATCGGGGCTGTTAAAATCCTTATTCTCGGCGGTCAAATCGACTGATATCCGGCTCTCCGCAACCAGGCCGAAATAGCCCAAATTTGCCCGAACGAGCGTATAATCCAACAGGCCGGAATCCGGGACATTTCTTTTCTCGATTCCGGCGGAAAAGAAGACAGAGTTAAAACCGCGGCTAAGGATATTAAACCCGGCCTCACTCCCGACCCGCGAGTAATCATAAATAAACGAGCCGGTTGAATCGAAAGCGACATTTTCGGCATAAATCCGAATGCTGGACTCAATCGTTTCCGACAGCTTTTTTGCATATCTGACTTTACCTTTGACAATCGATAACTCCTCGCCTGCGTCAGGTTCGCCGTTGTACCGGTCCTTTATCTCGAAATTAAGATCGGTTTCGAGCCGATTTCGGTGATTGCCAAGAACGATATGGCCCCACCCGACAGCGCGCAACATCTCGGGCGTCTGTTCCCAACCAGCCTCGAAAATATAACGCCCCTCTGCTTTGGGATCGATTTTCAGATAAACAAGGCCCTTTTTATCATCAAGATAATCCTTGCTGAGCAAGGCAACATCGGTCAAATCGGGATCGGCTGTGAGGGAGGTATCATAACGGCTGGAACTGGTAAAATATTCCTGTGAGACAAAATCATAACCCAGGCCGAACCTGATACTAAAGTCGCCGGGATCACTGCGGGCGGTAATCCCGGCGAAAACCGGCATCAAGATCAGGGCTGAACCGATAATCCTGCAAATGTTTTTCAAATTTTTATAACCCCGCTAATCTTTTCGCCTTCTGAAGATTCATCTGGGCCGCCTTGATATTGGCGGCACAGTTTTCGCTGTTACCGCCGGCACAAAGTCTCCGGGCTTCGCGAAGATGTTCTCGGGCCGACTGCATAAGCTTGATAGCCCGGTTGTCTCCACTGTTTTGTATGGCCTCGGCGACACGATCCATTTCTTGATTTATCTGCTGAATAAATTTCTGAAGCGCATCCTGATCACCACACAAACCGGCTGTCTGGGTAAGAAGTCGGCGGGTCAGTCTAAGTTGATTTTCAGCCTTCTTAACTTCGCCTTTGGCGGCATGTTCAAGGCATTCATTGAAGCTATTTTTGGCTTTGACCAGCAATCCGGCGGCTTCTTCGTTATCGCATTCGCGAACCATCGTTTTCACCTGCTCCATTTTCTGCTCGACCTGTTTGATCTGATTCTGAAGGCGGGTCAAATCACCCTGCCGGGCTTTATAGCGTTCGGCGATACCCCGAAGCGATTTTTCCGCCTGGCGGGATAATTTAAGCGCCGGCCGGAGATTGCGATTCCGGTAAAATTCCCATGCCCTTCGCTGGTTTTCGCGGGCGGTATCGAAAAGGGTTCGGGCCATCTGAGGAGCATCGGCCGACATGCGATTTTGAAATTGAGCAATCAGGTTGTCGCTTCTTTCGAGTTGACGGAGAACCAGGTTTTCATTTTCTTCCGCCTGGCGGTTGACAGTCATGGCTGAACGCGCCTGTTCGCGCGCCTTTAATGTAGTCGTCGCGCCCTGTAAATACATATGATTTTGGCCCATTGTTCTGGCCTGATTTTGAAGCTGGATTGCCATATCAAGCAGGGCCTTGCCCTTTTCTGTGTTTGATTCCGCAATGGTATTTTTGGCCTGGTTAATAACCTGCTCGGTTCTTTCGAACTCATACTGGAACCGGTTTTGAACCTGTTGTTGGCTTCCCTGCGCAAAGGCGATGCTGCAGACCAGCACACCCATCAAGGTCAATCCTATGATTATCAATAGCCTTTTTTTCATATCTATCTCCTTTGTTAAGATCCGGAGAAATAAAGGTTCAATTCCTGTGCCAACTTCGATAAAATCCCTATCCTTCTGAATTTCAACAAGTTATTATACCCGGTGCATTTGCCTGATACTAACAGGCGTACCCTGTTGTACAATTACGGACGATATTGCTCATGTGATATTATGAAATTTCATCCGGGAATAAAGGCGTCTCCTGGTTATTTTCAGCAGTTTCGCAGCTTCGGTTTTATTCCCCCCGGTTTTATCGAGCGCCTTGATTATCATCTTTTTTTCGGCATCCTCAAGTCCGGCTCCCGTTTCGACGGCATTGGTTATCTGCAGTGGAGCGGTTTCGGTCTCATCTTCAATACCGATATGTTCCATTTCTATTGTACCGCCTGCCGCCAGGATCATTGCCCGCTCAAGAATATTTTTAAGCTCACGGATATTACCAGGCCATGAGTATGTGATCAGCATCCGGGTCACTTCATCGGATAATTCCGGGTTTTTATACTTTTTACGTTCGAGAAAATAACGGGCAAGTTCGGGTATATCATCTCTGCGTTCGGCCAGATTGGGAATTTTTATCGGGAAATTATTGAGACGGAAATAGAGATCCTCGCGGAATTTTCCGTTGGCCATTTCATCTTTAAGATTGCGATTGGTGGCAGCAATTACCCGGACATCGACCGTCACATTATCGACCCCGCCGACCCGGACAAACTGACGTTCTTCGAGAACACGAAGAAGTTTGGCCTGGAGGGCGGGTGAGGTTTCCCCCACTTCATCGAGAAATATCGTACCGCCATCGGCCAGTTCGAAGCGCCCCAGTTTGCGTTTATCGGCACCGGTGAAAGCGCCTTTTTCGTGGCCGAATAGTTCCGATTCCAGCAGAGTTTCGGTGAGGGCGGCGCAGTTGACCGGGATAAACGGTTTTTTCTTGCGGGGTGAATTTTCATGGATAAGATGGGCTGCCAGTTCCTTTCCGGTGCCTGATTTGCCGGTCAGCAAAACGGTGGCATCGGTAGCGGCCACCCTGGAAATCATGTCCAGCATTTCCCGTGCGGCCCTGGAGCGACCAATAAATTTATCATAGGAGATTCCCTTGATATCCTCGGTCAGCATATCGGTCAGCCCGATCAGGCGCTGTTTTTCGGTGAGTTTACGGCAGATAATGACCAGCTCATCCATCGGGAACGGCTTCATTATATAATCGGCGGCGCCCTTTTTCATCGCCTCGACAGCATTCTCGACAGTGCCGTAAGCGGTCATGATGACCACCGCGGCATCGCCTTTCTCACGCGCTTTTTCGAGGATTTCCAGCCCGGTAATCTTTGGCATCGAGAAATCGGTAACGATAATATCATAGCAATGGCTGTCGATCAGTTTCAGCGCCTCATTCGGTGTATTAACCGCGGTGACTTGAAAGCCGGCATCGGTCAGGGCCCCCTCGACCAGATAGGTCATTTTGGGTTCATCATCTATAACAAGAATATTCGGCATAGCTATTTTCCTTTATCGGCAAGCGGCAGTGTAATTGTAAATATGGTCGGGCCACCGGTGTCGCTGTCCACTGCAATCTTTCCTATCATCTGGTCCAGCAGTTTTTTCGAAAGGTATAAGCCCAATCCGGAACCGGTTGTTTTGGTGCTATAAAACGGATCAAAAATCGATTTTATCTCCTTTCGGTTTATTCCGGCTCCGTTATCCATTATACCTATTTCCACCCGTTCCGACTCTTGCTTATATTTTATATTCACTTCGCCATCATTTCGACCACGGCAGGCCTGGGCCCCGTTGAGGATCAAATTTATCAACACCTGTCTGAGTGCGGCCGAATCGGCGGCGGCCACAGGGCCGTCATCATCAGAATACGCGACGGTCAGTTTAATATTGTCGCGAGCCAGCCTGGGGCGGAATTGCTTTTCGATTTCACGCAACAGATTTTTTATATCAACCGGCTCGATTTTCAAGGTTTTCTTCCCCGAAGCAAAATCGAGATAGCCGGTAACTATATTATTCAAGCGATCGGTTTCTTCGACAATGAAATCGGCTTCTTTCATGCCGTTTTTGGTCAGCCTTTCGGCCGATGCCCGGATGATCATCAGCGGATTTTTTATTTCATGCGAGACAACCGCAACCATCCGGCCCAGATTGGCCTGTGATTGCGAAATAAACAATGATTTTTCCGCGGCGACAAATTTTCTCTGAACCAAAACAAAGAAGAATCCGAATATTATTCCCGCCGCCAGAGACAGCAGGGTCGACAGATACAGTTTTCTTTTCAGGTCGAGCAGGACATCGGTATAGTCCACATCAGCCTCGACGCCAAGGACGGCGATAATGGTCCCCAGCGTATCGCAAATAGGAGCAAAGGCCGATTTCAGAACGACATCGCCAACCCGGTATCCCTCGGTTACAATCGGACGCCGATGGTGAAACGTTTCCGTTCTTTCCCATTCAAGTAAAAAGAGCGAATCAATATACGGGGCATTGAGAGCGGCCAGATAATAAACCGAGTCAGCCTCGAGTAAAGTTGTGGCGAGATATTTGTAGTTATTGTCGATAACGAACACTTCCGACAGCGAATCGGCTTCTTTTATTTTTTCAAGGATCCCAAGAGTTGAATCATAGGCAGAAAGGTACCCATCGTTCAGCGAGACAGCCAGATCCGGTTTTATCCACGAGGCGCCAAGATGGGCAAGGGCGGCCAGGCGATGTGACAGCTGTGATCTGAAATTGTCACGGGTTCCGGAATAAAACAGCCACCAGGACAGATTTACCAGGACTATTATAAGGATGGTAAAGGCAATGACCACCAATGATCGCCGATTGACACTGCTCATAAGACCATTATCGACAAGAGATTAGATTGAGTCAATAAAAAATGTTTATTCAAAAACCCGATCGTATATTATATTATTGTATATCTATTGCGGTCCATTTTTCAGGAGTCGTGTGGTGTACTGTCGATCAATTATAATATCATTAATAGTAATTTTTCTGGCGGGATCGATCATTGTTTGCAGTGACCAGGACAAACATCTGATCAAGCCGCCGCCTGCCGATCCGACCAATCAGCACCCGGTGATAACCGGGATATCGAGTTCAGCGGTCAGTATTGCGCCCCTCGGTATAGTGGGCCTGTATTGTGATGCTTATGATCCCGATGGCGATACGATTTTCTATTTATGGACATGCGAAGACGGTAATTTCCCCGGCGGTTATACCGATTGTGCGATTACATGGCAGGGTCCCAGTTCCAGCGGTGGATATATTATCAAGGTGATTGTCTCCGACGGCCAGGATGCCGATTCATCCGAGATCGGTATCGAAGTACGGTAGAGCTGGAGATTATTTGTACTCGATTAACGAATTAATCTTTGTCAATTTTCTCCAGAATACTATATTTATCCAAAAAGGCCTGATAATTCTCCTGTATGCCCTTAAGAACGGCAATTAGTTTTTCCCAGATATTTAAGGGTGGGGTTGTCTTGGTATCAAAAAACTTCCTATCGATATGATCATATGATAGGTTAATCAAAATTAGAAAATCATCACGTATAATTTTAGGTAAATAAAAACAATTTTCATTATACCAATTTTTTATCGGCTCAATTCGCTGAATAAACTCTTGGAATTTTCTGATATGTTCTTTAGAATCGACATTAATCGGTGCATCGGCATTTAAAAGGATATTAAGTTCTATGGTTTTTTTATAGCCTTCCTGCATAACACTCAAAGATTTTTCCAATATTATTTTGCTTAATTCAAAATCTCGCTCTTTTTGCTTTTCCTTTAGATTTGCATTTAAAGCCCTTAGCTGTATTTCAATTTCTTCCTTATGATGCATATTTGAAGTCTCAATTTTTTTAAGTTCCCTTCTGTTTAGATAATAAACGGAAATTGTAACTCCAATTAATGTTATTAAATGGGGTGCCCAGCTTAGTAAAATTCGCACCCAGTTAAGGGCTTGTTCTGTTTGTTCCATAATATACAACCCACTATAAATCTTATGTTAAGGGATAAAACCAACTATTGGTACTAAATTAAAACTCAATTTAAAGGGTGACAACTTAAAAAGATATATTAGGCGATTTATTTTCTCCATAAGGAGAAACCAGAAGACAGGAATGTCCGCGCTACGGATTATAATATAACTTTGCCTATTCTTCCTTCTTCGGCTGAGCATATACTATTCCATGCTCGATATAAAATTTCAGCAATGTCAATGCTTCGCCCCATCCGGACGCACATTCAAGAATCATTGCCCGGCCGGCCTCGGTATCGGGATAGCCTGATTCAGTAAGTTCAACCACAGTGCCGCCATATTTGGCCGATAATGCAAATGTAATCGTGGTGGGATTGTCTTTGCCGACCGGATACCACTGAAAGGCGAAAATATCGGGGCATTCGGCCCTGACCACTTCAGCCTGAGCGTCGGTCGTATAAAATAAAGGCCCCCAGTCTTTCCAGCGCCAAGTCATTTTGCCGCCCGGTTTGGGATCGAGCTCCATCCCGGTGGTGAAGAAAGCGTTCCAGCCGTCGGCCGATGCGATTATATCATACACTTTTTCAATCGGCGCGGCAATAAATGTCGTCTGCTTGATGTCTTTTCCGAATGGTTGTGGTATGAGAAATCTCCGTTTATATTCTAATACGGCGCGGCCCAGAAATATTCGCTGTTGTCGGTGAAATACTTGATCAGTTTGTTATTTTCGTTTCTATATTGATAGGTTTTTCCAACGTACTTCTCGTCGTAACCAAGCGGATTGAGATAGATCTGGATCTGAAGCTCATTTTCCAAAGTCTCATATCCGAATTCGCTTTCAAGCGGGCACGAAAAACGAAACAGATTTTTGGCTATGTAGCTTTTATGCCGAAGGACACTTCGGGAACCGCCATTATAATTGAGCTCATCGTTTAAAATCAGCGAGTCACCGTTGATCATCATCTGCCGTATTTCGGCGATGCTGAGTATATTACGGGCGCTGTCCATGAAGCAGGCATCGAAACTGGGATCCATGTTGAGCCATTTACCGAGACTGTCGCTGTAAACCATATTGATAACATGGCAGTCACGGTCGGCGGTATCGGCCGGCATACAGGTGACATGCCGCGATTTGAAACCCATCGCCAGGTAAGCCTCATTGAGTATTGTCGCCTTCATCCGGCAATTAACCCCGCGGTTTTCCTTTACGCATGAAGCAATAAGATCAAGAGCGTTGCGCGGCACGTTTTCAAGCATGCGGTCTTCATGTCTGACAATATTACTTGCCCAGTGCAGAAGGTTGGTTATGCGCTCTATCTCGCCGCCGTCACCGGCGACGGAGTCGAGCTTGTACTCTTCTCTTAATTTGATAAGATCGCTGTCATCGGGTGCGGAATAGGTAAAGGTTTTATAGTCTTCGGGCGGTGTATTGCCAAAATCAGGGTATTGCCTGAGAACTTCCACTTTCTCCTGGTATTTTTTGATATATGTCGCATCATCATCAAGGTGGAAAATCACTATTTCGATGCCGGTGTCGGGCGGACAAACCGTAAGTAATTCGACCGGGGCAGAGCTCGGCTTGATGATAACGGTGTCGGTTTCGGAATAAAGGATAAAATCTTCGTTTGCATGTATGTTGCTGGTGTCTATTTTACCGGAAGAATAATCTACCGGGGTGGAACCGGAATATTCCCCGACGCGATACCATACCGAATCACCGCAGAGAT